>QMQW01000013.1 GCA_003650625.1 Thermoproteota archaeon
AGGAGGCTGATTGAATTGCTGCCTAAACTAGAAATTTACAGTGACTTCGATTCAAGTGATTTGCTAATTATGGTGGACACTTGCTCATTTGCTCAGTTGGGCGCGCTGTCCAGTAAGGTTCAAAATTATCCTTCGCCTTTAATTGTAATTGATCATCACTCACCTCACCCTGATGTTTCATCAAAGGCTTCGCTGTTAATAGTTGATGAAAATGCGTCATCAACTGCCGAAATAATTTACTCTTTTTACTGCGATCTTTCAATGGAGATAGATGAATTTTCAGCGTTAGCTCTGCTTGTTGGCATGCTTTATGATTCTAGAAGATTCGTTAATGCAAAGCCAAGTACCCTTAGGGCTGCAGCTGACTTAATTGATGCTGGTGCGAACTACTCAACTGCTCTTGGCGTGCTTTACTCGCCCATGGATGCGTCGGAAAGAATTGCTAGGTTGAAGGCTGCTCAGAGACTTAAAATTTATAGAGTTAAGGATTGGATTATTGTTGCATCGCACGTAGGTTCATTTGAAGCTTCAGCTGCTAGAGCGTTGATTGAATTGGGCGCTGATGTAGCATTTGTTGCTGGTGGTGATGAAGCTTCACTGAGAATTAGTGCTAGGGCGAGGAGCAAATTCCATAGTGAAACTGGAATACATCTTGGAAGGGACTTGATGGAGCTCGTGGGAAAGCTGATAGGTGGCGCTGGTGGAGGTCATGCTACTGCTGCTGGGGCAAATGGAGTAGGTGATCCGGAGGAGGCGCTAGATATTTGCGTTAAAATGCTAATTGAAAAGCTGAGCTGAATTCTATAACTGCTTTTCGCTTGCTTGGGGGGTTTGAAGTGCCGATTATTGAAATGAGCAAGGTAACCTACACGTATCCCGGGTCGAGCAAGCCTGCAATTAGGAGCATTGACTTGTCGATTGAGGCGGGGGAGTACGTGGTGATAACTGGGCCTAGCGGATGCGGCAAGACCACGCTTTGCAGGTGCTTAAACGGCTTAATTCCCCACTTCTATAGAGGTGCTCTTGAGGGGGATATTTACGTTGCGGGATTTTCGGTTAAAAAAACTCCTACTAGCACCTTAGCTCAGATGGTTGGAATGGTTTTTCAAGATCCTGAGTCTCAGCTTTTCCTCTTAACTGTCGAGAGGGAGGTGGCTTTCGGTCCTGAAAACTTGGGGTTGCCAAGGGAGGAGGTTCGTGCTAGAGTTGAAGAGGCAATGAACTTGGTTGGAATTGCACATTTGAGGGATAGATCTCCGCATGAGCTTTCAGGTGGAGAGCAACAGAAGGTTGCTATTGCTGCATGTATATCGATGAAACCAAAGATATTAGTGCTGGATGAGCCTACAGCTAATCTCGACCCTGAGAGTGCTCTTCACGTATTGAACTTGCTTTTAGATCTCAAGGTTAAGCTTGGCGTAACGATAGTCTTGGTTGAGCATAGGCTTGAGGCAGTTGCTTCTGTTGCAGATAGAGTGGTCATTATGGATCGGGGTAAAATAGTTCTCGATGGGCACCCCAGGGATGTGTTGCGTAAGCCGTTGGTTGAGGCTATTGGCATTGGCGTCCCTAAGGTTGTCAAGCTTTACAATGAGCTTAAGAAGTATGGCGTGAATTTTGGGTTCACGCCGCTTACGCCTGATGAAGTTCGCAGAGCTATTTTGGAGGTTATGCGCGGTGATTGAAGTTCATGATGTTTGGTACAGCTATGAGGAAGTGGTTGCTCTTCGTGGAGTTTCACTTAAGATTCAGCCCGGTGAAGTTGTGGCAATAATGGGAGAGAATGGCGCTGGAAAAACTACTTTAATTAAGCATTTTAATGGGCTTTTAAAGCCGAGTAAGGGGTATGTGAAGATCTTTGGAGTGGATACGAGGAATGCTTCTGTAGCCGAGCTTTCTCGCAGGGTTGGATTGGTTTTCCAAAATCCAGATCATCAGCTCTTCTCCGAGACTGTTGAAGAGGAGATCGCGTTTGCCTTGAAGAACTTTGGATTTCCAAGTGACGTTATCAAGAAAAGGGTTGAGTGGGTTTTGAAGCTGCTCGACTTGTATGAACTTAAAGATCAATCTCCCTTTGCGCTAAGCGGGGGGGAGCGGAAAAGAGTTGCAATAGCATCCATTTTAAGCTATGACCCGGACGTGATCGTCTTCGATGAGCCTACAGTTGGGCAGGATTATGCTCAAAAGGAGAGGCTGGCTCAGCTTATTAAGCTTTTGAAGTCGCAGCTAAAAACTATTGTTGTCGTTACGCACGACGTCGAGTTTGTAGCTGAGAATTTCTCAAGAGTAGTGTTAATGTCGGAGGGTAAAATTATAGCTGATGGAAGCACTAGGAGAATATTAACTGACTCGGATTTGATCAGGAGGGCTAGGCTTACTCCCCCACAGATAACCCAAGTGGCTTGGGAGTTATCGGACCTTGGGGTGCCGAAAGACTTGATGTGGGTTTCGGAGGCTAGGGATGCTATACTGCGAGTTCTGGGGGTTAAGTATTAATGAGGATTTTAGCGGGCTTCGAATTTAAGAGGGGAGACACGTTTATTCATAGATTGGATCCCCGGGTTAAGCTGGCATACTCAATTGCGATTTTCACTTTAGCTATGATTTTCACCCACACAGTGACGCTTTCAGTTCTGTTTTTGTCGAGCTTGCCTCTGTTTTATATCGCCAAGGCAGTGAGGAAGTTTTTGAAGACGCTTCAGGGCTCGCTGTTTTTGGTAGGTATAGTTTTTGTAGTTAATTTCATCACTTTAGGTTTTGAGAGAGCTCTTGCAATGAGTATTAGGCTTTTGCTCATAATTTCCTGTTTTTCCATATTCTTCTTGACGACGTATCCTGAGGATTTTGCTGAAGCTTTAGTTAAGCTTAAGATTCCGTACGAGTTTGCTCTCACGTTTACTATGGCTCTCCGCTTCGTGCCTACTTTAGCGAGGGAAGCACAGTTGATAATGGATGCTCAGAGGTCGAGGGGGCTTGAACTTGAGAAGGGAAGCTTCCTGCGGAGATTGAGGAATTTTATTCCAATTCTAGTTCCGCTGATCGTGGGCGCTATTAGGAAGTCTATTAGGGTTGCTGAAGCGATGGAATCGAGAGCTTTCGGAGCTTCTCCTAAAAGGACGAGTCTGAGGGAACTTAAGCTTGAGCGGAGGGATTACGCTTTTATAGCTCTGGTGATCATCATGTTTGTTGCTGCGATTTACGCTAAGTACTTTTTGGCTATTGAAGAATTGATTTCAACGTTTTTGCGCTTTGGCTAATTTTGCGCCTTCCCTGAGAGCTGCTATGTTTAGATCAACCATTCTTCGAATTCTGCTTTTTACGGCTTCTTCAAGTGACTTGACGGAAACAATGCCCGTTAGCTCGGCTGTGAATCCGAGCATTATTAGGTTAGCAACTATTCTTGCGTATTTTTCTTCAGCTATTCTTGTTGCTTTCACTCCATAGAGCTTGGCGCTAGCTATTTCTTTAGGGACTTTCTTGACTAGGTCGCTATCGAATATCAGTATTCCGTTCTTCTTTAGGGTTTTGGCGTAGATGTTGATTGAGGGTTGGCTCATGGCTATCATGATGTCGCACTTTTCTATCAATGGGTACCGTACGGCTTCATCAGAGATTACCACGTCGCTTTTGCATGCGCTGCCTCTAGCTTCGGAGCCATAGCTTCTTGTCTGCGTAGCGTATTTTCCTTCTAGAACTGCTGCTAGGCCGAGTAATTCTCCAGCCAATATCACTCCTTGCCCGCCTAATCCGCATATTCTAATTTCCACTCTCAATTTCATGCCTCCTGTAGTTGCTTTATTAATTCATGAATTTTCTCAGATAGGCCTTTGGCTTCTCTGTCGGCAAATTCACCGACAATTATTTTTCCTTCAATTTCCTCTTGTCTCATTGCCTTTGCTCTTTCGATGTGAATTGCGTTTTCTTTGAACCACTTAAGCATTTCCGCTGGATTTTTGAATCCAGCTCTTCTTCCATAGGCTGTTGGGCATTGACTTACTACTTCGATGAATGAGAATCCATTTTTGGTAAGTGCCTTTTTAATTGAGTTTTTAAGCGGAATTACGTGGTATGTTGTCCATCTGGCTGCGTAAACTGCTCCGGCCTCTTTAACTAGCTTTACAGCGTCTATTGGCTTTTCAATATTTCCGTATGGCGTTGTGGTTGTTTTTGCACCTTTAGGCGTTGTTGGAGCTACTTGACCTCCAGTCATCCCATAAATCATGTTGTTCACCATAATTACGGTTATCTCTATGTTTCTTCTAGCTGCGTGTATTAGATGGTTTAGCCCGATGCCTGTTAGATCTCCGTCTCCACCAAATACTACGACCTTTAAGTGGGGTTTTACTAGCTTTACTCCTAATGCTATGGGTATGCTTCTGCCGTGCAGTGAGTGTATGCTGTCAGCTTTGAAGTGGGGCGATGGAATCCATGCTGAGCATCCTATTCCGCTGCAGAATACGAAGTTTCTTAGATCTTTATAGCCTAGCTCCTCTATAGCTTTGAAGAAGCAGTTTATGACTATTCCGATGCCACATCCTGGGCAGAATGGGGTTGGCAGGCACTCCTTCCTTAAATACTTGATTGCGAAGTGCTCCATACTACAACCTCCTTGCGACTTCAAGTATTTCGCTCGGAGTTATCATTTCCCCGCCTCCTATCTTCGTTATGGAGATTACCTTGCATTTTCCATGGACTGCTCTTTCAACTTCCCTTACTAGTTGGCCTAGGCTTAATTCGGGCACTATTATTGCGTCGACTTTTTCGGCTAGCTCTTCAATTATCCAGTCTGGGAAGGGCCATAGGGTTTTCAATCTTATGTGACTTATTTTCATTCCATTCTTCTCAGCTCTCTTAATTGCTTCGTAGGCTGATCTTGAAGTGCAGCCGAATGATACTATTCCGATTTTGGCTCCGTCGATGATGGCGTCTTCATAGTCAGCTATTTTTTGAGCGTTTCCTTCGATTTTCCAGTAAAGTCTAGTTACAAGTTTTCTGTGAACTTCGGCATTCGAAGTAAACCTGTAGCCCCACTCATTGTGTGTGGATCCAGTTACTAGCACGTTGAATCCTTCTCCAACTTCAGGCATTGGTGGTACTTCTCTTGGATCGTCTGAGCCGAAGAATGGCTTGGAGAGATCTTTAGGTTTTCTTCTATTCACTACTCTTATTTTCTCTGGGATTTCTACGGGTTCTAGAATGTGGCCTGTGAACTCATCTGCTAGTAGTATTACGGGGGTTCGGTATTCCTCTGCCAAGTTGAATGCTCTAATAGTTAAGTCGAACATTTCTTGCGCAGAGTTTGGCGCCAATACTATTGCTGCGTAATCTCCGTGGGTTCCCCATCTAACTTGCATGAAGTTTCCCTGCGCATTTTTGCTTGCCTGACCCGTTGCCGGCCCTACTCTTTGAACTACTACTATTACGCATGGCGTTTCGGTCATGAAGGCGTATCCTATTCCTTCTTGCATTAAGCTGAATCCCGGGCCGCTGGTTGCAGTCATGGCTTTGGCTCCTGCCCAGCTTGCGCCTATGATGGTGTTTATGGAGGCGATTTCATCCTCCATTTGGATGAATATTCCTCCAACTTTAGGTAGCCTTAAAGCCATTCTTTCGGCTATTTCGGATGAGGGGGTTATTGGGTATCCTGCGAAGAATCTGCACCCTGCTGCGATTGCCCCTTCAGCGCAAGCAACATTCCCTTGCCAAAACTTGGTGTTCCTTCCTTTAAGAGTCAATTCTGGCACCGCCAAAGCCTATTAGTCTCTTTGCACTAAAAAGCTTCGGTGGAAGCGTTGGTTGCATTGAGGGCTATTGTTGATGAGAGGGAGAAAGGCTGTAAAGTTCCTTGGCACCTTAGAACTCTTGGCGTTAGGGTTTTATTTAAGCGGTTGGCTGTTGGAGACTACATTCTATCAAGTGATTGTGCGGTTGAAAGGAAGACTGCTAGGGATTTCGTTAATAGCGTGAGTAGTGGCAGGATTTTTGATCAAGCTTATAGGCTTGCTGAGTCCTACTCTAAGCCTACGCTTATTATTGAGGGGGATGTGCGCATTGCAATTTCAACTCTCAAGGCGGGAATTAGGTCTTTCTTTGGTGCTTTGGCTTTTCTCTGGATGGCTTATGATGTAGCTACGTTTTTCACGTCTAGTGAGCTTGAAACAGCTGAGCTTCTTTATGCGCTTATTAAGCATGAGCAGGCGGAAATTAGAAAGAGGATTGTCATTAGAGGGAAGCCGAAGCTGGAAACTTTGAGGGAGAAGCAACTTTTTGTCGTTCAGAGCTTTCCCGGTATTGGGCCCAAGTTGGCGGAGAGGCTTTTAAGGAGGTTTGGCTCCATCAAACGAATAGTAAATGCCGCTCCAATTGAATTGGCGCTTGTTGAGGGTTTAGGTAGAAAAAGGGGTGTTGAGCTTGCTAGATTCTTTGAAGCTAGGTACGATGAGGGGAGGAGCTCATTTAAACAGGCTAGGCTTGATGAGCTGGATGTTTAAGTGAACCTTATGACGCTGCCTGCAACTACCCTTTGAAATTTCTCTCCAAACTTAATTGCCATCTTCACCATGGCTTTTTCGCCTGTGCAGTGGCATGGCATTATTTTTTCAACCCCAATTTCATCGATATATTTTATGGTTTTTTCAATTCTCTCAGAACTGGCCCCAATTAAGTGGAATCCTCCAATTACGGCTCTTATCTTTTTTATGTTGGTTAGCTTGATTGCCCTCATGATGGTGTTCACGATTCCTGAATGGGCGCATCCAGATACTATGATGAGCTCACCATTGAGGTTTATCACCAGCGCCTGATCATCTAGCATTTGATCGTCGACTACGGCTCCATTAATTATCGTTTTCATTTTCCTGATTTTTTCAAAGTCTGTGATTCTCGGCACTTCTCCTGTGGTTATAATGCCGGGGGATAGCTTGACGGGATCTTTGGCTAGAATTAGGTTTCCAAGTTTCATTACTTGACTATCCGTGAATGGTATTCCATTATACCTGATTTTTGGGTCGGCTACGAATTTGGGGTTGAAGCAGTGTGGGTGGGCTACTACTGGAATTCTTTTTGAAGTTAAGTTTAGTGCTTCAATCAGGCCTCCAGTGTGGTCGTAGTGTCCATGGCTTAGCACTATGGCGTCTAGCTCCTTAAAGTTTATCTTCATTATTTCGGCGTTGTGCTTCAAAACCATGTCTGATGGGCCTGTGTCAAACAGTATGTTAACCTGTTTGTCGGCTTTAAGTTGAGCTTTAATGTGAATGGCCAATCCATGTGCTCCTAAAATTTCTCTAGCTCCTGCCGTATTTTCTACTAGAACTTTTACTTCAACTTTCTCGACTTGGCCAACTTCCATTTTCAGCACCTTCAATTATTTTGTGTTCCTGGAAGTTTAATTCGTTATCTTTCTATGAGAAAGAGTTTTAAGACCACTTCCAGAAAGGTTTCGCGGAGGTAGGAGGTTAAAGTTTGGCTCTTCAAGCTGTTCGGGAATGTCTTAATAAAATTGCTGCTTACATTTCTAAGCTACCGTCAATGCTGAATTACGACCAAGTTGAGAAGATGATTGACATGCTTATTTATGCGCAAGCTGGTAATCGCTCTATATTTGTCGCTGGAGCCGGCCGGTCAGGGTTAATTGCTAGAGCTTTTGCCATGCGTCTCATGCACTTAGGCTTTCACGTATACGTAATAGGTGAGACAATTACTCCTGCAGCTGGTAGGGGAGATGTTCTAATTGCAATTTCGGGTTCAGGAAGAACTGGAATAGTTGTGACTGTGGCTCAAGTTGCAAAGCAAGTTGGAGCTAGGGTTATTGCTATCACTTCTCATCCAGACTCACCATTAGGGAAGCTTGCTGACCATGTAGTATTTGTACCAGGCAGAACGAAAATTTCTGAAGAAACCGATTACTTTTCAAGGCAAATTCTCGGCATACATGAGCCGGTGGCTCCCTTAGGCACCTTATTTGAAATATCTGCAATGGTATTTCTCGAGTCGATA
This sequence comes from Thermoproteota archaeon, assembly GCA_003650625.1. Next base: position 7,996 of record QMQW01000013.1, read on the forward strand.
ATTGTGGAATTAATGCATAGGCTGGGGAAGACCGAAGAAGACTTAAAAGCTAGGCATGCGACAATTGAGGGTCCATAAGCTACCTTTCAACTGCCCACATTATTTCAGGGCCAGCCCTATATCCCTCATTTGCCAGATACCGCAACTTGTATGGGCAGCGGTTACCTCCCTTCAAGCAGATAAAAATCCTGTCGCCGCTGATTTTCCAACCCTTAATTCTACAATATTTGCCATCTAAAAGGAATGGGCACTTCACACCTGCGCCTCCTAAACAAACCTACTACCCTAACTCTAAAAATTTTGTGGTCAACTAGTTTTAATTGGCTGTATGTATTTCAGTAGCGTGGTGCACTTGGCTTGAGAAGGACTAGGGCTTTAGACTACATAAAAAGGCTGTTGAGCCATAGTGGAGGCGTTGAGGCTGGGGAAGAATTGTTAAAATTGTACTTTAAGTGGAAGGA
>QMQW01000014.1 GCA_003650625.1 Thermoproteota archaeon
AAGCGGTGCTGTTGTGTGGAGCGCAGATTATATGCCTTTTGGAGAGGCGGAGGTTACGGTTGGTGGCATGGAAAATAATATCAGGTTCCCGGGCCAATACTATGATCAGGAGACGGGGCTGCACTATAATTATTACCGCTACTACGACGCAGGAATTGGGAGGTATCTGAGTTCAGATGTTCTAAATATATCTCAGATTAAAATTGCCAAACAATCGGTCCTGACCAACCTTCTTCAACAATCCGTCGGTCCTTTGAATGTGGATCACCTGCATAGCTACTTGGTAGCAACACTTTTCCATGAACATGCGTTGATGACAAGCCAACTACTTAATCCTTTTTCGTATGCACTATGCCATCCAATTATCGTTGGAGACCCCTTTGGGCTGTGGGGAATTCTCATTGGGGGTTCGTCAATGGGCATTGACCTTTCGACAACAATCTATGATTCGAACCGTGGATGGTTTCCAAGCAAGGAGCCTGATATAGGCGTGTCAACAACGCTAGTAGGAGCTGGTTTACAACTAACGTTCGACACACCAATTGCCTCCAGCAATCCACCTAGCAAAGACTTGAATGTCAGTCTTGGATTGCTTAGCAAGTACACAGGTGTGACCTACAACACGGATTTGAGCCGAGGAAGCATAAATCTTGGTCTCGGTCTCGGATCGCCAGTCACTTTTGGGAGTTCGATTGGGAACTTTACGGAGGGATTGGGCAAAGCCTTGGAGAGGCTGGGTGGTTGGGTGCTCAGTCATTCGAGCAGACCAGTTAGTTCAAAATGTAGTAAGTAAGTAGGGAGGGAATTGGCAATTGGTTGAGATATCAAGGTGGGCAGCCTTGTTCTTTTGGGTTGCAGGAGGTTGCTGCTTATCGCTTATCGCTATCAGGAACAGCGTTTGGTATGGACCACGTCGATCTTTGAACTCCCCCCTTAGACCTCTTGACAAAAAACTGGCGAAGAGCGCAGGTGTTCTTTTTCTCATAGGACTGCTTTTGTTCATCGTGGGTGCACTAGTGTGAATCGACATGTGCTGAGCCTTGCCAGCTGAAATGTGAGAGGACACAGACGGTTATATCGTAGATATTGAGATTTCCTTTTGATTGTCTTCTTGCTTTTCTAAGGGCGGGTGGCCGGGGGCTTGGGCATCTGGCTGTTTGATAATCAATCAGTGTTATGTAAGAGGTTGCAAAAGTCGTGATCAGGGGGCTGTCTTTTGAATGATATATGAAGATTCCCCGATTTCTTGACCCTGATTCTGTATTCCCCTCTATTTCGCTTCTTGTATTTTTCTTAGAGTGCCTATTTTGGGGTCAAACAAGCCTCTTTTGAGAGCTAATTTGACATAGTTTCAAAATCTTACTGAGGTCAGGCCCGAAAAAAGAGGGGCACCTGTTACATTGAACTCCCAGAAGCCTATGATGTTGCAGATATTGATGTGTCCACGGTGGTCCTGGAAGGATCGGTTTATGCAGAACTCCGTCCAACTAAAGTGGCTGACCATGATGCTGACGGCATCGCAGAGCTGATGGTCAAGTTTGATCACAGCCAGGTTGCTGATCTTTTGGAACCAGCAGATGAAGTGAGCATTACAGTAGACGGGGAGGTTGGAGGTATCCTGTTTAGCGGTACAGACACCATCAGGGTGATTGATAAGGGAGACTATAGGACTATTGGGGACGGGTATTGATATATTGATAAAGGACAGGATATCAATATATCAATACCCGTCCCCAATCACCGCTCACCCTACAGGCTATATCAAATGTTGAGTCCTGCCCTCTTTTGCTTTGGCTTCCATTCAAGCACGCCTTTTTTCCCGGGATTCGCGGCACGATCCTTGTTGCGCCATTCGAACACGACCCTCACGGGAATATCCAGTTTTCGAGCCAAATGTAAAGTATTTCTCCATGCGGCATTTGCATCTACATTTTGAATAGAGATGTCGATGTCAGGGAAGTAGTGAAAGCCGGAGTCAGTCCGCCGCCCCCTAGCAATATTGGAAATGCTGACTCCGCATAACTCCTCAACTGATCCCGTCTTCGCCCCTGCGAACCTGTGCGCAACATAAACCAGCTTATTCCAATTCGATACAGCGGTATCACCAAACCGGGCCTCAATCACTCTTGTATGATGTAAATCTATAGGGTTGTCTGGATCAAGCTGCAATAGGTTATTAGGCACTCCGGTTGGTGTGTGTGCGTGGGTTGACGAAGACGCCTGGGTGCCAGTGTGGGCCTCATAAAAGTCCAGAAGTCTTCCAATGACGCTCGCCGGAGTATCTACAAAAGGCTTTGCAAGTGCTTGTAATCTAATGAATATGGGCTCTGGTATTCGGATTACTGTGCTCATTTTTCCCTCCTCGTCAAATTGTGCTGATGTTACAATGTAACATCTATAAGGAGGTTGTCAAGAAAAAAACCAAGCGATTTGACATCCAAAAAGCTGGATGGGTGTTTTCAGGGGTGGGACCGCAGAATTGAGGTGGAGTCCGACCGTTCTATCCTCCTGTTCTCAAGAGTTTTTTTTCAAATGTGCTTGTGCAAATCAGTAGAGTGGCTTCGAATGTGCTTTTTGTCATACGATGGTCTTTCTTTGAACGCCCTCCAATGATGAGGTTATTACTATATCCCAGTTGTTTCTACAGCTGAGTCTCTAATAATTGTCGGGCCTTCCTTAGCTTGTCCGGTGGTAACTGTCTTAGTTTTTGTATTAGTTGGCGATACGTATATTTTTTGACCCGCTCTTTTTTCCTTATTTCAGCATCTTCTTGCCTGTTTCGTTCATATTCTTGATATTGGTGTATCTGAAAATCTGTCACTAGGCCTCTCGATAGAGTGAAACACTGCTCTTGCTCGATTGGTTCGTCAAAAAGGTGAAGCTCAAGAGCTTTTGTCTTGCCTAACGGGGTAACAAAAAGGCCCTTATCGGAGTTGAGGACCTTATCAATATAGATAAAGTATTTTCCTGAAGCTTTGTTCCTACAAAGGTGCATTCATCCCACCTCCTCTGTGGTCTGTCTGAATGTGTATCGCTTTCTGTCTGTTATGTCCTGTGATAAACGGTTACAATCCGGCCATCGGCAGAAATGACCATAGTTGAGCCCTTTACCTTGTCGAGAAGCTGAAGAATGCGTTTGAACTCTGTTGCTGCCATTGCTGCTTCCCGCGGCCCAAAGGAGAGCTTGGTGGCATTACCCACAGCATATTCCGGCCTTCCGAATTCCTCCAAGATTTTCATGGACAATTTTGAAAATCCACGCTGCCGTTGTCTCGCTGCACAATGTTTCGTTGAATTCATTGTTGTCCCACTCCTTTTTAGGTTTGCCCGTCAAACAATTTGTCTTTCACCAAAAAATACAAACCATCAAGCCCAGCATCTATCGTTACAAAGTGATAAGCTGGATTTTCAGGGTCATCGGTATCGTCGCCTTGTTCTGGAAATGTTTTTTCCAGCCTCCACCGCAATTCATTTGCCTGTTCCATCAAAGTCTCGATGACTTTCAAAGCTTCACTCCTGTTCTTGAAAGGTTTGATGTGGGACAGGGATACGAGAGCATCTATAAACCTTACTGTCGTCTCTATTATTGATTCGACTGCTAAATCATACTTTTTGGCCAATCTCTTAAATCCAGATAGAGTATATTCGTTCACGCCAAAAGTTTTTCGTATCTTAACCGGTGTAGTTTTGTTCGGGAAGGTGTCTTTAATCAAATCTTTTAGCTGCGGGCCGAGTTCTGAGGCTACAGAGTGAATCATGTGAAATGCTTCTGCATGGGTCTTACATGCCTTCCTTTTTTCAAGCTTCTCAAGGGCTTCAAGACCTTCTTGACTCATGCTTAAATTGCTTCTCACGAGTTTGCCGGCTGGTAATTGGGGCTTTTTGACAGTTGTTCTTTTTTGCTTTTTCATGGCTCCCTCCTTTTATGTTCTTATGGGTACGGTTACGCTGTGCGTGTTTATTACCAACGCTATAATATTACTTGAACGCCTTGTCAAGATTTTTTTTGCTCTTTTGTCAGGATTCTTTACGGATGAAGCATGATTGGAATGATACAGCGACGAACGGAGAGGCTATGCGTAAGATTTCTGAGGGTTAATTAACTGATTTTTAAGATATTATGGCATCAAAACTTCCCACAAAAGGGGTCCCTGGGCAAGGTTTGGGGTAATAAGGTCAGGAATCGGCGCAGTGCCATGTGAATTAAGCTTTAATCTGCAACCTGACCAAGTGCCCGTAGCAAAGGAAAGTAGGAAAGACTGAACAAGCAAGGCCAAACGCTTGTGAATTGCGATACCTTGCCACTGTACGTAACAAAATAGCAGTTGACTCTTGAGGGGTCAAGAGACTATAGGGGACGGGTATTGATATATTGATAAAGGACAGGATATCAATATATCAATACCCGTCCCACAATCACATCATTAACATAAGGTCTGGACCGTATCCTTTACGACCACAAGGCAGTTAACGCATTGGGTTAACTGCTTTTTCCTTTTTTGGGGGGCAAGCGAAGGGCTGTCGTAGGTGGCGCTGGGCCGAAGGGCGCGAAGCAATGCGGCAAGTAGACATAATGTCTGTTATGTCTAGCGGAGTGAGGGCAGCCCGCCTTTGCCGAGGCTTTGGCGGGCCATGTCATGATAACGCGGCGTTATCAGACATGCCGAGCGGAGCGACTTGCCGCGATGAGGTGCGACCGAAGATCTATAAAGCCGCAGATGTAGAATATTCAATGAATACATCTATCTGGATGGTCGCTTGTTGGCCGGGGTTAAAAGTGGTATAGAACTACTGACAGCCACCATTGATATTGATCCTGATACATTGAACCTTAACAGTAAAGGGAGATGGATCACCTGCTACATTGAACTACCTGAGGGCTATGATGTCAGAGATATTGATTTGAGCACTGTGGTTCTGGAGGGAACAGTTTATGCAGAATCCCGTCCAACTCGTGTGGGTGACCATGATTCTGATGGCATTCTAGACCTGATGGTCAAGTTTGATCGCAGCCAGGTTGCGGGATTGCTTGAGCCGGCAGAGGAGGTGACCATTACGGTAGAGGGTGAAGTTGGGGATACAAGGTTTAGCGGCACTGATACCATCAGGGTGATTGATAAGGGCAAGAAAGGCAAGGATAAGGATAAAGGGAAAAAAGACAAAAATGGAACATTGCTGGCCTCTCCATCACCCGAAACCAGCCAGCAGGCATCAGGGTTGTACTACTATCACCTTGATCACCTGGGAACACCACAGATGATGACCGATGAGGATGGCAACGTTGTCTGGGCAGCGGATTATAAGCCGTTTGGACAGGCTGACGTAACGGTGAACACCGGTGGAAACAACTTCAGGTTCCCAGGCCAGTACCATGACGAAGAAACTGGCCTACATTACAATTACCACAGATACTACCATCCGAACACAGGGAGATATCTATCGCCAGATCCTTCAAACACGAAAACAGGTAATCCTGCGATTCCTTTCCTTCTGTCGCGCGTTTTTCAAGGAGCCGGACGATTTCACAGCTACTTATATTGTTCGCAGAATCCTCTCTCAAAGACAGATGAATTTGGCCTTGACTATGATATCGTGCCCTCACCCGGATTCAAGGCGTGTGTGAAAGCAGTTCAAAATGACATTATGCCTCGGCTTAGGGACAAGTATTCCGAGTACGACCGATGCCTCAAGAAGTGTGAGCTCATACGCAGACTTAAGTGTATGGAGCCACGCATTAGAGAGTTGCATGTGGCATCATGCAAAGTGGGTTGTTTTTTCTCCTTACAAAAGGATGTAATTCCGATTAGGTTTGAAAGCTGGTGGCGCGTCCAGAGATGTTGGCTGCTGTACCAGCTTGAAAAACAAAAGCATTATCGCGGTACAGAGTAGGGGGTTAGCAGTTAGCCCTATTTCCGCATTTGTCATCGTTGTGGGGGTCGTGACATGATGAAAAGATATATGATCATAATCTTACTAGGGGTTTTCGCTTGGATCGCTGCCAATACGATACTTTATCCCATGATCACTAGCTTGGTATTCGAGAAAGGATATCCTGTTGTGATTTACCATATATATTCTTTTTTGCTCTACGCCACAATGGGCCTCCTCATAGGGTGGACGGAGAAATCCAGAGGCTGGCTACTCTCACTCATTTTGGGACTCATAATTACTGGCTGTTTTGTCGGGCTAAGTCTCACAAAAAACTTTGTTGGCGCTGAAGCCCAGGATATGGGCCATTCTGAAATGATAGTCAGGCTATCGCTGAGGCATATGATCTTTGTGGCCTATTTGACCGGAGGAGGATTCCTCGGAGGTATAGCTAGGAAAAGACTGACACGGCGAGAAATGACACAGAGGGTTACATCGTGATTCCTGACCATTTGGAGAGGCTGAAGTTACAGTGAGCACCGTGGGAAACAACTTCAGGTTCCCGGGCCAATACTATGATCAGGAGACGGGGCTGCATTATAACTACTTCAGGGATTATCATCCAGGCATTGGACGATATATTGAGCCGGACCCTCTGAGCCTTCCACAGATACAAATAGTCAGGCATTCATCACTGAATAATCTTGTGCAGTTTTCATCTGATCCTTCCAATATAGATGAAATTCATCGCCTTTTCATCAGTCACATGCTCTATCAATACGGATTGAGAAATCCTCAAGTATTGAACCTCTACCCTTACGTAAACGGTAATTCGATTAAATTTGTAGACCCTGAAGGGCAGTTTTTATTTGCTCCATTGCTATATTTTGCGGCAGCTAAGGCAGTAGCAGTAGGGACAGCCTATCTAGGCGTTAAGCTGGCCCAACAGGCCGCAAATGCCGTAGATGCATGTGAACAGGAAGTCAAAGATCAAAATAAAGCTATTAATCAGGCTTTTAAAATGATTGGTTCTGTGAATGCTGCACAGATAGGAGTGGTGGGGCTACTAAACGCTGGAATGGCGGCAGGCCCAGCCGCAACTACTGCGGCGCTTTCAAATCCTGCAGTAATTCAAAATGCCGCTGACTTTATGCAGGGCATTCTTGTGCCGGGCCCACCACCGCCATCTTCCGGTGGCTATTTTGGCTTTATTACGAAGGAAGTCGTGGATAGGATACGGCAACCTTAGACCATTGACTATACTTACTTGAATAAATCTCTTTGCAAAAGAAAATACCTATTATCAATATGTTATTTTGAGGTTTATATCCTATGGTTAACAGGATTCTGTCTTTATTACTTGGTATTTCTTTAATCTTATACGGTTTTTTTACAATTATCCAGAGAGCATACTATAGCTCTAAGTTTGACTTCTATTTTGATTTTGGTCCCTATCACTACTTATTCGGTATTTTTATTACAATTATTGGCGCACTCTTTGTCTATATTTTCTTAACTAGAAAGGCCAAAGACTTCGAAGACAAGTTTTTGGTTTGCCCACAGTGCAAAACTCTATTCGACAAGAAAGACGTTCCTAATGGGCGATGTCCCCATTGTGAAGTTGCACTCGAGGACTTGGAAAGGTTTTATGAGAGCCATCCTGAACTGAACGTGCCTGACGACAAGAAAGCGAATAATAGCAAAAATGGTAAGACAACGTGATCGCAACAACATGGTTGATAGGGTATGAGGCGGTTGAAGACTTTTTATGGTTTTTGAGAGTAGGGAGTCAGGGGGAATAAGGGTTTCTGACTGTCTGATAATCAATCAGTGTTATGTAAGAGGTTGCAAAAGTCGTGATCAGGGGGCTGTCTTTTGAATGATATATGAAGATACACCGATTTCTTGACCCTGATCCTGTATTCTCCCCTATTTCGCTTCTTGTATTTTTATTAGAGTGCCTATTTAGGGGTCAAACAAGCCTCTTTTGAGAGCTAATTTGACATAGTTTCAAAATCTTACTGAGGTCAGGCCCGAAAAAAAGAGGATCACCTGCTACATTGAGCTTCCAGAAGTCTATGATGTTGCAGATATTGATGTGTCCACGGTGGTCCTGGAAGGATCGGTTTATGCAGAACTCCGCCCAACTAAAGTGGCTGACCATGATGCTGACGGCATCCTGGACCTGATGGTCAAATTTGATCGCAGCCAGGTTGCTGATCTTTTGGAACCAGCAGATGAGGTGACCCTTGAGATAGGCGGAACCGTGGGAGGTGTCCCGTTTAGCGGTACAGATACCATCAGGGTGATTGATAAGGGGAAAAAGCCAATGAATGGGACAGCACCGGTATATGTAACGTTTGATGGCGGACAGCACAAAGGAGGCCTCTACTACTATCACCTCGATCACTTAGGAACACCACAGCTGATGACGGATGAAAGCGGTGCTGTTGTGTGGAGCGCAGATTATATGCCTTTTGGAGAGGCGGAGGTTACGGTTGGTGGCATGGAAAATAATATCAGGTTCCCGGGCCAATATTACGACGCTGAGACCGGG
>QMQW01000015.1 GCA_003650625.1 Thermoproteota archaeon
GATATGATAGCTAAGCGTAAACTTAGAGCTGTAAGGGACGTAACGTGGAGTCTTGGCTTAAGAGGCTAAAAAGAAAAAAATGAAATGAGATTAAAATGTTGGAGTTTTATGCTACTGTTTCAGCTCTGGCTTTGACTTTCACTTTTTCTGCTGTGGCGTCGAAGTAGATGTGCACGAAGGTGCCAGTCCATGAAGCTGGATCTTTATAGTCCCCGTCAGTTATTAGCCCGCCTTCAACATAATTAGTCGTATCCATGAAGCTGTTTAGGATCTTCTCAAGGTTCTGGTTAACTTCACGTATAATGTCGTCTCTTAGTGATGCAAGCCCACCCTCGTGGGCGAAGTAAGCCATAGTTACTCCGTAAACGCCTTCAGATATGATCATTGGTCTTATAGTGTTAACGAAAGCGTCAAGCACAACCTTGACTGGTTGTCCAGTCAAGCTCTCATTAGCACCAATATATCTCGGGGCCCTTAAATCGCCAGTTAACAGCAAAATAGCTTTTGGTAATGGGCCCCAATACATGTCTGGCTTTGAACCGACTGCTGACAACACATATCTTGCTAGCTGATACTTGCTCTTCTTTGAAGTCACTCTATCAGCAAAGTATGGAGAGTCGCCATCAAATGCATTTTTAATGCCTTCATTCCACGCTGAGTATGCTCTCGCTAATTTGACTCGCTGCTTCATCTTTATTACATCTGCTCTCCTGAAGTTGGGGTTAACAAACGTCTCGTAAACATCGCTTGAAGCGTCAGCAAGGAAGTTCTTGAATGCCGTGTCAGAAGGTATCTTCTGAAGCAAGTTGTTGTAGATCCTTGCTTGAGCATTCTTTAAGGTCGTCTCCCATTCATCAATTATGTGTGCTGGGACCTCTGCAGGGATTTCGCAAACACCCTCATAAACTAATACCTCAGCCATAAGATCACCACGCTTAGCAAACGCTTAAATAGCATAAAGAGCTTTGTGTCACATGATGCCTAAGAAATGGATTTCAGTTCGACTAGACGAAGAACTGCTTGGCAGAATAGAAGACTTAAGAGCTGAGATGGGTTTAACGAGGACTTCAATGATTGAGCTTCTCTTGTCGTTAGGCCTTAGGGTTGCTGTGGAGGTAAGGAATAAATGCGAAGAGCTTGCAGTCATAATTAGTAACCTCATGCGTTATGGTGATATAAATGAACTCCTCAATCTCCCTGACAACACAGAAAATCAACGAGATATTAACGAAGCTTAAAGATGCAAACAATCCCGATTTGACTTTAGCAACAATACTTGGTCTCGTTAAAGTGCTAGGCGATTTGGAGCGGTTATACGAAAAGCAGATAGCCGAAAAGATGAAGGCTTCAAGGTGATAATGATGGATAACGTCTTAATTGCTGTTTTGAGCACTCAAACCGCCTTAATAATCTTCATGCTTGAGCGAATTTTCGCAGTTAAGAGGTGCATTCATAACAATTCCGTCAGGGTCGCTAGGATCGAGGAGAGGCTTGAGGTGATGATAAACAATATTTGTGTGCGTGATAGGGTTTTGGGGGGTGAATTAGATGAGTGAAGAGTTGAGCCTTGAGGAGAAGAGGAGGTTGCTATCTGAAGCCCAAATGAGTAGGAATCTGGGCTCCCACTACCAGCAACTGCTGGATGTACTTGCGGCATTGCTAAAGCGCCGAGCCGAGGAGAACAACATGAGAAGAGAGCCCATGCAGATCAGAGACCGAATGATAGCTGTGGTGAGGACAAGAGATGGGAAGGTGAAGCTCGACGAGAACGGTCAACCAATGATAAGGGACACGGGGTGGAGCATCAACGGGATCACAAATGCGTGGCTTGCCAACATTGCGGGACTCCAACTGACGGATGTAGGTGGTGAATCGCTAGATTATATTGGAATCGGCACGGGGACAGATGCCTTCGACCCAACCCAGACAGACCTGATAAACCCCGTACTGAGGAAGGCAGCTGCGGGTAGCCGGGAAACTACTACGGTGACTAACGATACAAGCGTTTTGACGGCGACTTTCTCTTCGGCGGACGGCTTAACGGGAACACATGCAATAACCGAGTCGGGAGCCTTCTCAGCCCTAACAGGCGGAATAATGGCGTGCCGCCAGGTGTTCTCGGCTCTCAACGTCAATTGGGATGCAGGGGACAGCCTACAGGTAACATGGAAGATACAGGTGAAGCAGGCGACGTAAAGCCATGGCTCAGTGGCTATCAGGGTGGAGCTACAGGAAGTCACATGAGATAGTTGGCTCCACGGCTGGCGCCGTAACCGACTACCAGATACGGATCAAGGTTCACTATGGCTCCGGAACCGATTCTGGGGAAGATGTATATTTAAACGGTAAGTGCAGGTCGGATTTCGGTGACATAAGGTTTACCGATAGCGACGGCGTTACCGAACTCTCATACTGGATGGAAGAAAAGGTAGACGGCGACTATGCAATATTCTGGGTGAAAGTGCCATCAATACCAGCCAGCCCAGACACAGCGACAATCTACATTTACTATGGTAATCCAAGCGCTACGACCGCAAGCGATGGAGAAGCAACATTCGTACTGTTCGATCATTTTGATACCCTAGATACCACGAAATGGGATACTCTTACCTTAAACGGAGGAACGGTAGGTGTTACGGGTAGTAAGTTGAAAATGACATCTGGTTCTACTGAGCATAATGGTGCAGGCGTGATCTCGAAATCAGCATTACCTGACGCAGACTATGCGATAGAAGCATATATAATGCGTGAAACTGGGCGCAAAACTGGTGAGCTAGGTCTTCTTGTTGGATTAACGAGTAAAGCATACCGAGACACGACTTACTACGGAAACTACAGTTGTAGTTCGGATATTCACGCATGTGGTAAGGGAACTGTATATGAGTACACTTCCAAGGGATGGCGGTTGAGAGCATGGTATTACGACCAAGTCGTTCATGGCTCTACGGCATTAGAAACCTGGGATGGAAAGTGGGTTAGGCTAACTGTTAAAGTTAAAAATTCGGCTCGAATAACGTCCGCCAGATTCATCTACGGGTCTACAGACGTTACATTAACAACCTCCGCTGGCTCCGCTCAGATAACCCCGCTTTACGTGCAAATATACTATGGTGAATATGGTAAATCAGGATACAGTAGCTACTGTGATTGGATTGCGGTTCGCAAATATGTTGAACCTGAGCCTAGTCATGGTGCTTGGGGAAGTCAGGAGAGCCAAATTTTCCTAACTGAGAGCTTAGGTTTAGCTGACTCTGTCGTGAAAGCTCCTTCGGCGGTTAAGGCTGAAGTTTTAGGTTTAGTTGATACGTATTCCCGAACTTGGACTATTCAACGAACCTACTCTGAAGTTTTAGGGCTGGCTGATGCGGTAACAGCCACAAGGCTACTGGTCAAGTCCCTAACTGAGCTTTTAGGCTTATCAGATGTTATGATTAAAAGCCCTTCCGTAGTTAAATCTGAAAGTCTCGGTCTGTTAGACGTCTACTCAAGAACTTGGATTGCACATAAAACCTACAGCGAACTGCTGGGGCTTGCGGACTCTCTTCAAAAGAAGCTGGGCAAGGCGTTTCCCCCACGCATATCACGAAAGACGTTCGAGGATCTGAGGATAGAGATGCGTAAGAGGCTTGCTAAAGTCGTAGCTGAAACGCTTACAAGCGAGGAAAGCTACGATAGACTGCAAGAATATCAGTCTAACGCTAGTAGCGGATTTAGGGATTTAAGAGCGATTCATGCTACTTATCTTGTCGAGAAGAGCCTGTTTAGTTTTGAGTAACGCTTTTCTACTTGTAACACAATGTATAACGTATGAGAGACGAAATAATAACAGTCAGATTGACTAAAGCTGAGAAAGAAGAGCTTGACAAGGTGATTAGCGAATTAGGTATGACAAGAAGTAGCTTCATGCGTTTCCTTGTGAAAACAGTTCTCAGGGACATTGAAAGGCTAAAGAAGGTGATTCTGCTTGAGCAAGCTAAATGGATACTTCAAGAACAAGAACTTTGAAGATGCCTTGCTGAAACAGCTTAAAGAGCTTTCAATGCATGCGAATACTGCGATTTTGCATCTACATAATTGCGAATATAACGATCTCTACTGTGAAATATTCATAATTGAAGCGATAGCGAGAAGCTTAAGAATACTCTTTGACGCTATAATAAGCAGAGAGATGAGAGAATGAGTGAAGCCAAGAACGAGAAGAAGAAAGGAAAAGTGTTGTTCAGACTCTTGAAGGGATTTGTCTATGGAAGCGTCATAGGGCTTTTCTCTGGCTCAGCATTGTATTTGCTCTGTGAAGCTGTCAATGCAATTGCTACTATTCCAGTAACGCCATCTGCAATATTCGGACTTATCTTTGGGGCTTCAGTTGTAGCAGGCGTGGCCCACGAATACAGCAAATGGCTAGAGCAACAAGGCGTCGAGTAGGCCTGGACCTAAGCCACCCTCTTTTTTCTTATTTCTACCTTAATTTTTTATTTTATAAGAGCGGTTTTTCGGGTTCTCCTTAAAAAACCGAACACAATGTTTAAATAGGGGTTAAACCCAGTTTTAACACGGTGAGCGGGAATGCCTCTTCCACCTGTAAGGTGCATGAAATGTGGAAGGGTAATAGGCTTCGGTAAGCCAATCTATTCTAGATATATAACATGCCCATACTGCTTTGCTATCCATTACTACAATGTCTTCACAGACACAATGGAACTTGTGGAAGACTTTGAAGAACATCAAAGAAAGCTTCAAGAAGAATTAGAAAAGAGGCGATAAACAATGAGGCAGAAGCGAAAACACGTAGCACTAGTAGAATCAGAATGGCAAAAACTTCAGAACTTCGCAGAGAAACAAGGGTTGCCAATGACTAAGACGATCAGCTTCTTAATTGACAATGCGGAGAAAATGCAAGATGTAAGAAGAGCATTCTATGATAGCAGAGTTGACATTGCATTGTGGTATTGTGAAAAGCTTGCTTTCAGTATTCAAGCGTTAAAGATGAATAAGAGCAAAGAGCAATTGCAGAGAGTTCTAAAACTATTAGAGCAAGTTAGGAAGCGTTATCGCATAGACATTTCACTACTACACGATGTTGTCAATGCTTTTATGGCTGAGAATGCTAACATAGTTGTCTTAAATGAAGCCTTGAAGGAAACAATGAAGATGATACTAAGAAAGGTGATGCTCAATGAGTGAAACCCGTTTTCTCATAGAGTACGATATCCCTATGGATAGGAGGTTTGCATTTTACAAAGCTCTTCAAAGACTTAAACAGAGGACTCAAAGGTTCTTTACTTCTACTGCTTCAGTTGTCATTTTAGATGATGAGGGGCTTGCATGGCAAGTGTATAAGCTTGCTAAGCGTTATGGAAAAGCAAATATTTGGAGAGCAACACGATTAAACGGGGGCTAGGGTGCTCTATGGGAAGAAGACGGCTTTTCTTTAATAAATCTTATCTTGGCTTTGCTATTGAAGCTAGCGTAGCTGAGGCTTTTAAGCGTAGATGTGAAGAGCTTGGGATTGATTATAGTCAAGTGTTACGTGAGTTTGTTCATAGCTTTATTAATGCACGGCCAGTTGAAGAGAAGAGAATATTGAAATTCGACATCAATCTTAACATAGAGGTTGTAGAGCGAATAGAGCAAAAAGAGAGGAAAGCAGCTCTTGAGTACATAAGACAGCTAGAAACTCAGGAATTTAGAGAGAAGCTATCGTTATGGAAAGCTGAAATCACAAGAACAAGAAACTCACTAGACTGCTATAACATTAAGCGTAGCGTTATAACATGGCTTAAGAAGCTCAAAGATATTGACAATGAAACGCTAGAGCAAGCTAAAGCAGTCATAGAGTTATGCGAAAAGAGGCTAGAGCAATTGAGGAGGCTATAAGCATGGCTAAGAGAAGCTTGTATTACGACTGTATGCTCTTTAATCATTGTCCATTCAACTACGAGTGTCTCAAGTGTTTACGTAAATACGGCTTCATAATATGGTCTGTAAGAATTTGCTATGCGTTAAAAAGAGCGATAGAGCAAGGACTTGTCGAAGTGGTGAGAGGGCAATGAGCGAAATAACAGATAAAGCGCTAAAGCTGATTGAAGCTAATTTCGTTAAGCGTTACATTGAAAGGCTTGGCTGGTGCTTTGAGTGTAACCAGTGTAGAGCTGTTTTCATATCTCCTAAAGACGCTCTTAGACACTTGAGATGGCATAAAAGAGTGAGAATGGTGAGATGACTATGAAAGTGAAGTGTCCTTATTGCGGTAAGGTATTCAGGAATCTCTACAACTTGAAGAATCATTTCCGTCAGGTTCATAGGGACATTGAATATTGCTGTATATGTAACAGGCAGTTTAAGAGTTTCTTGGGGTTGATGATGCATATCAGGAATAGAGGGGATACAGCACACATAGCTTTGGGACTGTTAGCTGAGAATAATAACAGTCAGTTCATTAAGACATTGAAAATCGAGAACAACTACAATCTACATAAATACTATGAGTTTCTCAGGGAAGCACTATGCAATCCAGAAAGAGGGGGAAAGCTTAAAAAGAAAAGCAGAATACAATGTAATACATGGTGAGAGGAAATGAGGGTTGATGAGGAAATAAGACAAGAGTTAATAAAGAATTTGAAAGATAGGTTAGCGTTATTCAATAACTTCAATACTCGAATAATAAGGAGAATGGCTAAAGTGCAGTCAGTCGAAAAGCTAATGAAGCTAAAGAAAGAGCTTCTTTTGTGGTGGATAAGATTTATTCCATTAGGGCTAGGCCATTGTTACTTCTGTTTGAAAGATAAGTTAAACGAAAGTTATTCATCATTGAGATGTAGCAATTGTGAGTATGCTAGGATTCATGGTAAATGTACAGAAGATAGTAGTGACTACATGAAAATCGTGAAGACTCTAGAAAGATTAGAAAAGAAAATAGAAAAACTATACTTCAAGAGAGGTGAGAGATATACATGACAGTAATTAAATGCGCATGTAAACAAGAAGAGTGTAAAGTGCAAATTAAGCTTGAGACTGACGGTAACATCATAATGTTGTGGTACACGGATAAAGATGGTAAAGAGACGCTCATGTATCTTGACGCTAACACTGCAATAGAGCTGATAAGAGCACTAAAACAATGCATATTAGAGCTAACGTAAACTTTTTTTATTTTTCGTATCACATTTTAATACGTGGTGAAAAAATGAATAAGGGGCTTTTGGTTTCTTGCTGTATTGAGGCTATTTTAGTAGTGACTCTCATTGTTTCAGTAGTACTACTGTTTCAGCCATACAACATTATAACAGTATGCTATGATGTTGCTGACGTTCAAGGAGAAAACATCGAGTCATGGCAACTAGTAGGCGACAAGCTGATACTAATAATGAGTGACGGTAACGTAAGAGTTGAGACAATCCCAGTAGCACATCACATTTTCGATCCGTTTTTAACAACAATAGCAGTAGTAACATTTGTGATAGCACTCTTAATGATAATACCAATAGGAATTTTCAAAGAAGACCGCTAGAAATACTTCTTTTTTCTTTTCATTTGTAGTTCCCGCATCTATTTGCTTCTCTTGTTGTTTCTATCCATAAGAGCTTTGAAAACAAATATCTGAATTCATTCGTGTTTTTAGCTCTAGTCTTAGCATATGCGTAGACTTCGCTTTTAAGTTGCTTGTATCTATTACAGCTTTTTCTTAAATCGCAGTTGAGACAGCTAAACTTCAAGGCCATCACCACTAAAATGCTTAGTGAATCGCCAAATAAAAAACGTTTTTGTTTGTGGTTTCTTGTTTGGTTTTTGACTAATGTTTTATGAGGTTTTATGAGGACCTGTCAAAATTTTTACAGTTAAGCGTCAAAATTTTTACGCTTCTTTTGTGTCTACAGGTGTTGACTCTGGTTTTCTTGTTGTGTTGAGCGGGCTTCTTTAGTCTGTCTTCGGGCTCTCCATTGGAGCGTGTCACTCTTCTTTGTTACTTTTCCATCAATGTAATACACGGCACCATAAGTGCGTCCACAGGTGTGAACGCGGTTTCTCGTATTACTGAACTGACGCAACATCTCTCTAATGTGAGTGTTAAGGTGTGAAAAATAAAATTAAATTTAATTTAATTTTTTCTGTTAGAGTAAATAAGCGTAACAAAGAGAGAAGCTTCTTATAAAAAGAAGATAATGTAAATGCGACACGTCAACAGGTGTGGACACGAACAATATCTTCATAACATGCACTCATAAAAAGAAGAAAGCAAGAAGGAAAGAAAAAGAAGAGAGACACAGCATCATCGACACATCAATACTTAAGAAGAAGAAAACAGGGAACACCATCAATCCAAGAAAACATTACCCCGCCCAGTCATATATACATAAGAAAATGAAAGCAAGA
>QMQW01000016.1 GCA_003650625.1 Thermoproteota archaeon
CTCTATAGCTGATAGTATACCCTCTATCTGACTCTCAACTTTGTCTTCAAGTAAGCTGAACGTCTCTTCTGCTGAAGTCTTGACAGTCTCTTTGAGTTTTGATAACCCTTCATTGACTTTCTGGTTGAGTCTGTTCATTATTTCATCAACCTTTGGTGCTACGACGTTCTGGTACACTCTGTCCGTTACTTCACCCATAATCTCACTAGCTTTCCCTATGATTTTCTCTTTCACTTCATCAAGAGAAGTACCGTATTCTCTTAGAACACTGTCTACCCACTCTCTAATACCAACTCTAGCCATCTCAGCAAATCCTTCTACTATCTTAGATATCCAGTCTAGTAGAGGAGTCTCAGTTATCAGAGCATAGAGAGCTACAGCTAACTCCTGTAGTACAGGTAGGAGCTTACTCCATACAACCTCTGCTACAGTTAGGAAGTTCAGGTAGAGTAATCCGAATACAGCCTTAGTCTGTATTCCAAGGTTGATTAGGTCATCAAACCTGATTCCCAATCCAGTTAGGATAGCTTCAGTGTCATACCCAGCTACTGTTAGGTAGGCTATAGCCTCTACAGCTCTCTCTACCGTAGAAGTCCAGTTAGAGAATGGTGAGATTACATCCATAATTGTTCTAGTGTACACCTTCAACATCGAGTTAGTCTGCCATAGGAGACCTAGGAATGAAAGGGTCATCCAGAGTACCTGTCTCTGAGCTTTGTAGAACCCTCTACTCACTGCAATCAGGATTCTACCCATCTTCTTCCATCTGGTACTTATCCTCCTACTCCAGTACCTCACTAGTGAACCAAAGTCTACTACCTCTAGCTTACCTGCTTCTAGTGCTCTACCAACCCTATCAGTACTCTTATAGATGATCTTACCACTATCCTCAAACTTCATAGCTCCAATACGGATAGCATTGGAGAGTGCTCTAGAAGTCTGATTAACCTGAGAGACAGTCTTCTTCACAGTGTCTCCTATAGCAACTCCATGTCTAGAGACTATCTCCTTCACTTTCCTAGATGAGGATGAGACTCTCCTACTAACCTTACCAATCCCAGTAGAGAACTCCTCTGACTTCTTCTGGATAGAGTTAGAGACACTACTCATCTTCTTAGATAGACTCTCTAGTCTAGACTGAATCTTATCCAGTACAGGTGAGACTCTGTCTATAGCCTCTAGTATGATCAGTATGGTTTCTTGAATTGACTCAGCCATCTCCTGTACTCACTCCTACTCCTCTTCATCCTTATCCTCTCACCTACAGATAAGGGTATTCTCCAACTCTCCACTTCCTGTACACTGGATAGGAAGGCTACATCCCATGCAAATGCCTCTACTGGATCACTGATACAGAGAATCTCAGAAGGTCTACAGCTGAATGATTGGGAAAGAAGGAGTACAAGTCTCCCTAGGGGAGACTCAGTCATTTTTTTCTCTTCTCAATCTCAGTCTCAGAGAGACCTAGACTCTCAACTACAGTAGTCAGTATCTCTAGGAGGTCATTGAGAGGTACACAGTAGACTGGTACAGAGAGGTCATCTTCTACTTCATCCTCAGTGAGTCTAGGTCTAGTGACTACAGTCATAGCTAACTCCTTGAGTCTCCTGATAGCCTCTCTAGCTTCATCCTCACTGAGATCCTCAATCCTGAATCCCTCCTTAGTGAATCTGGAGAAGAAGGCTAGTAGAGGGAAGACACTCTCTAGGTCAATCCTAATCTCATAGAAGTTTCCTTCCTTAGTGTGTATGATTCTCCTACTTCTACTCCTAAGTCTCTCAACCTGTTCTCTCCAGTCAATACTCTCCATACTCACCCTCCTATGGAGTGTTCTGAGTGTTGATTAGGGTTACCTTGATAGGCTTACCAGTCTCAGTATCCCATCCTACTCCTCTGAAGTCTATTGACTGAACCTTCTTCTCTCTCCTGTCAATCCCCATCTCATATGCAGTGTACACCAGTTGAGGAATCTCTATCTTCAGAGTGTAGTCCTCAAATCCTGCTACTGTACTCCCTGTACTCTCTCCAGTGAATATCAGTTCAAGAGAAGTCTCTGGTACACTCTCATCCAGAGCAGTTCCAGATGTACTTCCAGATAGGAATCTGTTCATCTCAGTAGTGTCCTTGAACCATATGTCCATACTACCAGACACTGTGAGTCCTCCTACCACTAGTTCAGGTAGGTATGCCTTACCAATCACGAATGCATCATCTGCAATGTCATTCTCAATACTGACAGTTATGGACTCTACATACCCTACAGTGGTACCTCCTATCCTGACTTCTCCCTTATGGAATGCAAATGGAGATACATCACTGAATGTAGGGGTACTCAGAGAGGATCCTATCTGCATACCAGATCCTAGAAAGCTTACTGTAGAAGTAACAAGTTCACCTGCTGTAGCCTCAATCTCAATACTGGTTACTCCTACTCCAAACACTTGTTTAGTCATATCTGGATTCTCTACTCCAACCTCTAGAGAGAGACTTGGTAGAGTAGTAGCAGGTACAAACTCATGTTTGTATGCTACTGGAGAGGTATCGTTATCCTCACTGGTGGTTACAGATCCTAGACAGGCTTCTAAGAGTATACCGAAGTATCTGGGTTCAACTACCATCTCTACATCTCCAGTAACCTTGTATGGAGGTTCACCTACAATGGTAGGAGTCCTATAGGCTACTGTCTCCTCTAGAAGAGGTTCCTTCTCTGGTTTGAGACTCTCAGTCCTGATGTTGAACCAGTGTGTAGGAGAGACAAATGTCCTGAATGTAGTCTCCTTAGCTACACCTAGATACTGAACCATATCTCATACCTCTACTTCCAGAATACACTCATTCTCCTAATAAGTCTTATCCAGAGTACTCGAATACAACTCTAAGTGAGAGTATACCCTCAAATCTGTCCTCTGTAGGTTCACTGGGGTATCTGATCTCAACTCTCTCCACTACTGGATCTCTACACAAGTCAGAGTCTAAGAGGATATCCAGAATCTCATCTACAACCTGAGTAACTAAGTCAGTAACCTCTTCAGTACCTGTACTCCAATCCCTACTACTGTACTCTATAGCTACAGTGTAGAGAGCTTCTACAGTGTAGAGTCCAGTAGCATTCAGATGCATTCTACACCCATTGGGGATTACGAATGCTATGGGAGTAGAGGTAACCTTACCCTTACCTATCACTACACTGTTGAAGAGACCAGTGTTCTCCAGTACAGTCTTGATAGAGTTGAGTATCTCTAGGTACCTAGTGTTGAGAGAGGTAGCTAGACTCACCTCAACCACTTCCTCACTATCCTTCTGGATAGTCTAGGTAATAACCCTTTCACATACGTTAGAGTACCCTCTACGAAGTGTCTACCCCTGTAGGGTACTATCGTTACTCTCCTCTTGATCTTCCACTCACCCTCCTTGTAGAATACGAATGCTCTACTCCTCTTAGGCTTCCTAAGGAGTCTAGTAGTCCTCCTACCTCTATTCACAATCACTGCATAGGGTACTCTAGTGTAGATTTTAGAGAAGCAGGTGTCCTCTCTCCACCAAGTAGGAGTCTTAGTCCAACTCCTCCTCAGTGTCCCTCCTCTCCTAGTCCCTCCACCCCACAGTGGTCTATCCCTAGCTACTGGAGTTAGACCTTTGATCTCATCATAAGCATAATCCCTTACCTCACTAACCAGATCCTCAATCATACTCTTAACTAATCTACTCTTAGTCCTCAGTAACTCGATACTCTCCTCTAGTGCTCTGACTCTCATCTGGATACTCATGGCATACTCCTCTCTAGGATAGCTTCTCTAAGAATCTCCTCTCCCCTATGTAGATGAGGTATGACTCTCACTATATCGTAAGTCTGATTCAGGAATACTACCTGATCACCCTCATCCACAGTGTAGTCTATTCCAGCTATACTGTACTTACTCTTGAATACTGCTATCAGAGTACCAATCTCATAGACTCCTGCTACTGCTAGACTAGATTCTTCCTCTACATACTGACTGATCTTACACTTAGCAGTGAACTGTGTACCATCACTCTTCACTACAGTAACCTCAGTATCCAGAAGTCTATCTAGGAATACGTTAGATAAGATCCTCATCCTCTTCACTCTCCCTCAGTTCCATCCACTTCTCCCTGTACAGAGTGGTTACTGCTCTACTGGTGATCTTCCTAGCTACTCCACCTCTAAGTAGCTCTATTGTCCTACAGTACTCTGCATAGAGTTCATGGATAGGTCTCCTACTGGATATCCTAGGGTACTCAATCCTCAGAGTCCCTAGACTCACCTTACTGGGTAGTAGAGCTATCTCCCTAAGGAATACGAAGTATCCAGCTAGTAGACCAATAGCTCTCTGAAGTAGAGTGTCATCTGGAGGTTGTATCCAGTACCTGTAGGTTACAGTGACTGTACCTGAAGAGACACTCTCAGAGACGGTGATCACTCCTCTATCTGCATCTACTGAGACTACAGTCAGTTGAGTCCTAGTCCTAGTATCCAGATCAGTGTACAAGTACACCTCTACGTCATTAGCATCCACTACTCCATCTAGGTTAGCATCTGCTATTGGTCTATTCCAAGTGTAGATGTTACTACCTACAACTCTGTATGCAATCTCCTCTATACCCCATCCAGTAAGACACTTGAACACCTCTCTAGTAGCCTCATCAATGTATGACTGGAGTAGACTATCGGGTACTAGAGAAGTGTCTACACCTAGGATGTATGTTCTGACATAGTCTGGAGTACAGTAACTCATCCCTCATCTCCTGTAGAACTCTAGAGTCTACACTCTCTGATAAGAGTATCTGAGAACAAGAGAAGGGTAAACAAGAATATTGGTATTGTAGAGGGAAAGACCGTGTCCTTCCCTCAAGAGAGGTAATCCACTTCAGACATCAGGTACTCTAGAGGTCAGAAGCGTCACTTGCAATATTGAATATTGCACAGATAGCGTCATCTCTGATTACTCTAGCACCTATCTCCTTCCAGAATACGACTTTGTGTACATCAGCTAGGATGTCCCTATCCTCTTGCATGTCTAACTCTCTGAATGTATATCCCCTAGCACAGTAGCTTGTATCTAGGACTAGAGCTACATTCTCTATAGTAGCATCAAAGAAGACTTTGAGACCAGCTATCTTACCTACTTCACCAGTCCTGATAGGCTCTGAACTTCCATATGCACTAGCATCTATGAACCTGTTGTCAGTGAGTATGTCTGCTCTGTTAGCTTCTGGAATGATTATGACATCAGGGTTGTAGTAACTAGCTTTGAGTTTCACTACTGCATTGACTATATCCTCATAGGAGAGTGAACCCTTAGTGTTAGCATCAATGTAGGTTCCCCTAGTTGAGTAGTAGTAGGTGATCCTGAGGTTATCTCCAGAGAGGTCATCTGCAATCTTCACCTTACCATCATAGTAGTCTACAGCAGAAACAGTGACAGCAGACTCGTCACTTGTCTTGATAGCAGAGATGACCTTCACTATCGGACTCTTACTGAGAGTGTAAGTAGCATCAGCTCCCTGTCCAGTGATAGTCTCAGTGTTAGATGCTAGTGAGTAGGTACCAGCAGACCAGTCCCATAGACCTAAGAGTTCATTGAATAGGAGTTCATTAGTCTTCTTAGCTATAGCTACACCAATCTCTTCTAGGTTCATCTCTAGGATGTCTACCTTCTTGAATCTGAGAGTCTCAGTAGTGATCTTGACAGCAGCTCCAATCTTCTTTGGATAGACAGTGACGTAGCTTAGAGTACTCTCTACTTCACTTCCAGATAGTGAGGATCCCTCATCAACAAAGGATGCAGATACAGTACCTGCAATTGGGATTCTGACTTCCCTGTCTCCAGTCTGAGCTGGTCTGTTACTCCACTTGAAGAACTGATCTGCAATCAGCTTTGGTCTAGCACTAGTCTCAACCTTCTCTAGAATGATTGGTAGAAGGTCACTGATGTCTGAAGTGGTTATTTCTGCTAGTTTCTCTATACTCTTCATGGTTATCTCCATAGTCCACTGTACATTGAACTCTTACTTATTCTTTACTCTCTTCCTCCTCTCCACATCCGAATAGACAGAAGTTTCCACTCTGACTAACCAGTATATTCCATAGAGGTTCCATCTTCACTTCCAGTCTAGTGATCCTAGTCTCAAAGGTATCCAACTTCTCAGAGAACTCTAGGAACTGACTACTGAGTTCACTTACCTTCTGGTTAGTCTTCTTCACCAACTTGTAAGTCTCATTAGAGGAGGAAGAGAGGGATACTAAGAAGTCAATGAACTTCTTGATAGCATAGACAGTTACAGGAGCTATGATAGCTGTAAGTATCCACTCTAGTCCATTGAACATTGGACTATCCCCTAATCCACTCTATCTAGGAGATAGAAAAATCTTGCTCTACAGAAACTCTAATATTCCACTGAGTCTAGATTCCTGATTCAGAAGGAGATGTCCATATGCCTAAGCTACTCTTTGTAGGTACTAGAGGTGAAGTTGAGGAGTACAGGAGAGGACACAGGTATCACTCCTCTATGATGGTTATCCTAGACAATGGGAAGAGGATTCTGATAGACTATGGAGAGGAGAGTCCTCCACTAGAGAAGTTGAATCCAGATGCAATAGTGATAACACATGCACATCCAGATCACTGTGGAGGACTAGAGGGTAAGGAGATTACGATTCCAGTCTACATGACTCCATTCACAGACAAACTTCTAGATCCAGAACATTACCCTATGAGGGATAGGAGAGTGATCAGATGTGGAAGAGAGTATGACATCTATGGACTCAAAGTCACTCCCCATAGAGTCTACCACTCAGTGAAAGCACCTACTGTAGGACTACTACTGAGGGTAGGGGATAAGAAAATCTGGTACTGTAGTGACTATCTACATCTGAAAGACTACACTAGGATACTGGATGGAGTAGACATCTGGATTGGAGATGGGAGTAGTGTCTCTAGAGACCTCATAAGAGTGAATGAGAGGTACAGAGAGCCATTTGGACACTCTTCACTGAAGACTCAGATCAGACAAGCAGAGAGAGTAGGGTGTAAGCTGTTCATAGTCACTCATCTAGGGAAGGAGGCTATAGAGGACTACACAGACAGAGAGTTGAGGAAGGAGTTGGAGACAGAGAAAGTGAAAGTCATAGTGGCTAGGGATGGTAAGGAGATTGACCTATCAGAGGAACTCTCTACAGTCACTACAGAGGATATAGAACCTCTACTTCCTACTCAGGTAGATGTAGAGAGGATTGAACCTGTAGCTGGTATCTACCTAGTAGAACCACATGGTAGGTACATATGGCAAGGAGTGAAGACTGCTATCCTCAAGAGTAGGAGATTCAAGAAGTACATTGGAGAACCACTCTACCTGATAGAGGATTCAGTATGCTATGGAGTAATCCAACTAGATGAACCAGAGGTGATAGAGAGTAAGAGGAGATTCGTAGAGACACAGTACAGACACCTAGTCTCAGATAGGGAGAGGAAGGAGTGGTGGAAAGGGAAGTTCCCTCTATACCTCTATCCAGTACGTGTACTCAAGCTATTCCCTAAGCCTAAGAGAGTAGTGATACCAAGAGGAGTACAGACATTCATCTCTCTAGAGAACATCGTATTTGAGGATGAGATGACTAGACTCATCAGAGACTGGAGAACGTACAGAGCTAGGGATCAACCAGATGACGTTCTCAGAGATGATTGGAGAATAGCTATAGCATGGTATAGGACTCTAACTTCTAGGAGAGTACCATTCAGGAGTAAGCAGTTCAGAGATCTAACCCTAGAGGAACAGATCAGAGTGGTGAAGAAGTTACTGAAAGACATACACGATGAGATGGTAAGGAGAGGATGGAATCCCAAACCACTAGAGGAGATACTGAGATTCACTCCTCCAGAGAGTCTAGCAGACATCACTCCAGAGTACCTAGACAGTCTATCTGATGAGGAGCTACTTGAGTTACACAAGTGGCTACATGAGGTATTCAACAAGTGGTTAGAAGAGAGATGAGAGTGGAGTTCACTCTCAGAGATGATGAACCTCTAGGATTCAGAGAGAATGGAGTAATCTACATCAACCTCTACTGGATAGGGTATGACACAGATGACATCTTAGAGTGGATACTCAGTACAGAGATTCACGAGTGGATACAC
>QMQW01000017.1 GCA_003650625.1 Thermoproteota archaeon
AACCCCCTCAGCCCCAAGAAAAGCCCTCATAACGCCCACATGCCCCAACTTTAAGTAGTGATTTTCAAATCCAAGCCTCCTCATTAAAGCGTCGGCAATATCCAGAATTTCAGCGTCAGCCTCAGGCTCCCTCGAACCTATGAGCTCAAATCCACCCTGCCAAAACTCTCTATACCTACCATATTGAGGCTCATCATACCTGAAGCAGTTGGCAATGTAGCCCAGCCTAACCGGCTTAGGCCTCCCCAACATGTTGTTAATATAGAAGCGCGCAATGGGAGCAGTCATTTCAGGCCTAAGAGCAACTTTCCTCCCACCCAAGTCAGTGAAGACATACATCCTCTGCCTAATCTCCTCACCAGACTTAGCTGCCAAAAGCTCAAAGGACTCTAAAGTTGGAGTCATAACCTCCATATAACCGTATAGGGAGAATAACTGCCTAACCACCCTCTTCACGTAGTTGAGCTTCTCCATATCTTCAGGCAAGTAATCCCTTAAGCCTCTTAACCGCCTGAACTTCCTGCCCAAGCTGCAACCCTCACCGCAATAATTAAGAAATCAAACCTTTAAAACCTCCTAGAAAAGTAGCCACCATGGCCAAGAGCATGTAAAGTAAAATGCGCTTCTTAACTGCCCTTGCAGTCAACTCGGTGGGGCTCCGAGCAAGCCTCAGCGAATCAATAAGAAATCCAGCCGCAGACAATGCAAAGAAGGGCAAATATATCCACCAGACAAGCCCCAGCAATATCGGGGCAAAGCCAATTGCAACAGCCGACAAGTAAAATAGCGATGAAAGCTTCCCGGCAAACTGCTTTCCACGAGAAATTGCAATAGTCCTCACTCCCCTAACCCTATCCCCCTCCACATCTATTATCCCCTTAGTGACCTCCCTCCCAGTATTAGCTAGAAAAGCCGCCAAGGAAAGGATTTGAAGTAGCAGAGAACCCCCAGACTTCACCGCAAAAGACCCATATAAAAATGGAAGGGCAACGCAAAAGCTAACCATGAAATTCCCAAGCAGCCCGAACTTCTTCCCCTCAGCATTATAGATAGTCGAAATAATTAGGGAAGCAACTGCCAAAACAAGGCACTCAAAGTTCAACTGGAAAGAAGCAACAACACCCACAATGGCAAAGAACACTGCATACAGAATGGCCTCATTCCTCCTAATCAAGCCGCTCGGAAGAGGCCTCCAAGGAGCATTCACCAAGTCCACCTGAAAGTCAAAGTAGTCATTAACCACCATTGAGGCAGCAGTCAAAGCAAACGCGGTAACGAAACCTAGAATCAAAGTATAAATGTCCGGAAAGCCCTGCAATGCAACAAGCTCGCTTAGAACGACGGCAATCCCCATCATGACGCAGTTGACCGGCCTAATGATCCTTAAAAACGCCGCAAGCCTGCTAGCCATGAAACCACCTACAGCGTTACTAGAGTAACGTCATAGTATGTCACTTCACCCTGCCTATCAACGATAGCCAATATCAAGTCCTTTCTCGCGCTCCTCGCCTCCCTAATCATCCTAGATAGGCTTGAAAGCTCTATGGGCTTCCCCTCAACAGCCCCATAAACCAGGTACTTAGCAGGCTCCTTACCCATAACAGCGCCCCGCCTATAAACTCTAAATGAAATTCCAGAGCCGAATCCCGGCTTCACAATATAGCCCCTACGCCTCAAGTCGGAGAAAATCAAGTACTTAACCCAAATGTCAGAGTCAAGCTTCAAAAAGTGATTAAGTAGAGCTTTAAAATCCAACTCCACCTCTCCTAGAAAAACCCTCAACTTACCCTGCTTAACCAAAAACAAAGCTTCAGGAGCAGAGACAACTAGAACGCCCTCCCTGAACTCGCCATAGAACCCATAATTCCAAAGCTTAACCGCATCCTCACCCCTCACAACAACCCTCAGGCCCTCAAGCTCGCCAGAATACTTTTCCTCGGCCAACGTAAGTCCCTCACTACATCATTTCCACACCATTATATATTCGTTAATCCAACTTACAGGTGATGAAGCCATGATTGAAGAGCTGAAGTCGAAACTCAAAAATGCAAAGAGCATAGTCATCCTAGGAGTCGGAAATGAACTTAGAAGAGACGACGCCGTGGGATTAATCGTAGCCAGACAACTATCATCCAAAAAGCCGCCGGAAAGCGTGAAGGTGATCGAGTGCGGAGAAGTCCCGGAAAACTACCTTGGAGTAATTGAGAGAATCAAACCATCCCACGTCATAGTGGTGGATGCACTTGACATGGGAGCCGAGCCGGGATCAATCGGAATAGTAACAAAGGAGCAGGTCGTCAGCTACCCAACCATATCAACGCATAAGCCATCCCCCCACATACTAATAAGCTACATCGAAGAGGTCATAGGAGCCAAAGTAGTTATAATAGGCATACAGCCCGAAGACGTGAATTTCGGAGAGGGATTAACACCAAAAGTGGAAAAAGCAGCTAAAGCGCTAGTAGAAATGCTACTGAAAGCACTTGGAGGTCCGTGACGGCATGCTCCCCAAAACCATTGAGTGGAAAAATGGATTAGTAAGATTAATCGACCAAACAAAGCTTCCTAGCAAGCTCGAGTTCATCGAGTGCAAGAATGCAGAAAGAATAGCCTCAGCAATAAGGAACATGGAAATCAGAGGGGCACCGGCAATTGGAGCTGCAGCAGCAATGGCGCTGGCCCTAACCGCATATCACAGCAAAGCTGAAAGCGCAGATAAATTAATGAAGGAGCTAAAGGAGGCAGCGGAGCTCATTAGAAGCACAAGGCCAACTGCCAAAAACCTGTTCTGGGCAGTAGAGAGAGTTTTGAATGCCGCCGAAAAATGCCATGACAACCTAAATAGCATGGTGAAAGCAGTAATTGACGAAGCCTTAAGAATAGCTGAAGAAGACGTCGAAGCAAATCTGGCAATAGGAATGCATGGAGCACAACTAATAGACGATGGAGACACAATACTAACGTACTGCAATGCAGGCTCGCTTGCAACAGTATACTATGGAACGGCTCTAGGAGTAATTAGGGCAGCCTGGACGCAGGGCAAAAAAATAAGAGTAATAGCTCCGGAAACCAGGCCCAAACTTCAAGGAGCAAGACTAACCTGCTTCGAGCTGCTTGAAGAAGGCATACCAGTAACGCTAATTACAGACAACTCAATCGGCTTTCTAATGCAGAAGGAAATAATTGATAAGGTAATCGTCGGAGCCGACAGAATACTTCAAGATGGAACAACCTACAACAAAATCGGAACCTACACGATAGCGGTATTAGCCGAAAAGCACGGCATACCATTCTACGTTGCAGCTCCAACATCAACCTTCGACCTAACATCAACAAGAGATCAAGTGAAAATCGAAGAGAGAAGCCCAGATGAAGTTAGGAGGATATGCGGCTGCCAAATAGCTCCCGAAAGAGTCAACGTGATAAACTACGCATTCGACATGACTCCCCCAGAACTAATAACTGCAATAATAACCGAAGTTGGAGTGATACGCCCACCATATAGGGAAAGCATAGCTGAAATAATGGGAAAGGCAGGTCAAGTCAGCTGAGCCCGGACTCCACGAGGCGCATAAACCTCAACGCATCCTCAGCCATGTAAACGTTATTGAAAAGAACATAAACCTCCTTAAATCCCGACGACAGCAGCCCATCAACCTTAACAAGAAGAGCCCTCAAATCCTCATCACTGTACTTGTACCTATAATTAACCTCACCCCTCCCAATTCCATGCAACCTAATATAGCAAATAGGATAACTCGAAACCGGATTCCTCCTAAACACGTCAACTGCATGAATAAGATTCAACGAATCACACAAATCCCTAACAACATCCAAGTGATCATTCCACGTCCCCCTAGGCTCCCAAGCAATGTTCAATCCATCCCGCTCAATGCTTGAAAAGAAATCCCTAACATTCTTAACATTCTCATCCGAAAAGCCAAATGAAGGCGGAGTTTGAACCACACAAACCCTAGCTTTAAGCGCTCGGCAAACCTCAAGAGTCCTCCTCCAAGCCTCAAAATTCTCCTCAGTAGGCCTCAGAAAACCATACCTATCCTCCCTGCCAGGCTCAGGCTTAATTCCAGCTCTCCTCCAAGTAGGGCTGTTGGGAGGATGAGTAATAACCTGCCAAGCCTTCAACGCAAATTCAAAGTCAGGCGGAGCAAGGCTACGCCAATTCATAGCAGTAGAAACCCTAGGCAACTTGTAAAACGTGCTCTGAAGCTCAATCAACTTAAACACTTGGAAGTAAGCTGCCTTACCACCCCTAACAGCCCAGCCACAACATCCAACCCTAATCAACACAACCACCAAATAATTTAACAGAGAAACAAAATAAAAATCTGAAATAAACCAGCACACAACTTTTATTGGATGGAAAAATAAGAATTACGTGCAAGCGGGGGTGGCCGAGCGGCCAAAGGCGGCGGACTCAAGATCCGCTCCCGGAGGGGTTCGTGGGTTCAAATCCCACCCCCCGCACCACGATTCAAAGCCAGAAATAATCTCAATTTAAGCTCTTTTCGCTAGAAACTCACCAAAATTCAAACTCGAACTTTGAACTGACCATATAATTTGCAGTTAAGTTCAAACCCTCACATTCGAATATGACCATGAACCCATTTGATAGTAGATAGATAATAGAGAAGGTTGGATTAAGCCATAATTACTTAAGGGTTTATTTTAACTAAGGAACTATGGCTTGACGGTTAGTCACCTCTTACTGATTTGTATGTATGAGAGGATCGAGAAAGCTACGTAGGCTACTCCTGACAGGATGAAAGTTATTAGATATCCGTATTTCTCCATTAACAGGCTAAATAGGATTAGTGATGAAAACTCTATCGTTCTCAGAGGTATGTGGAGGATACCTATGTCTATTGACAGCGTTTCACGCCTATCTTTACTCACTTTGGCTATTATGGACTCATAGAAGCGCGTTCCAAGTCCGCTTGCAACCGCTAACGCCACAATGAAGACGGGCAGCAGCGTTTCTGATGAGAATGTCATGCATACACATGCAACTACGTATATCATGCTTTGAATTACTGCTCTAGTTAAGCTTAATGGCATCTTCATTGTGCCAAACACCGTTATGGCCGTAACTATATTGTATACCATGAATATGCTTCCAATCACCATGTAGCTGTAGCCAAGCTCTTTAGACATGAAGACGGGAAGTACAAGTGACGTTAATGGATATCTAGCTAAACTATTAATCGCCATAATCCCTGAAACAGCCCAAAAATCTCTACTCTTCCCTCTAAAGTCTAAAGCTTTAAGCGCTTGAAGTAAATTCAACTTCGCCTTTCTCCTCCCCTCACTCCACAAAAGTACTGTCGGATACAGAAGCATCATAGAGGCAGCGGTAAGAAGAACAAATGCGCTCCAAGCTCCACTAATGGACATGACAAATCCAGTGACCGCTCCACCCACAGCTCCGCCAAGCGTAACTACTCCAATAACCCTAGTGGCTTCACCAGCTTCTCTACTAGGCGATAATATGTAGGTGGCAGTCCTACTAACAGCCCAGTATGCTGAAATAGAAACGCCCTCCATAACCTTACCAAGCGCAAAATCTAGAGGCGACCCAGCAACCAAATATATGATAGAAGCCAACGACAAAGCCAACCAATTAACTACGAAAAGCGGAGACCAACCCACCTGATCAGCCAAAGCAGCAAACAAAATCCTAACGAAAAGAAAAACAAGCGGAAGAATAGACATTATTAATCCAATCTCAGCCAAACCAACATTCCTCTCCAATAAGACTAATGGAATTGCAATTCCTAGTCCACCTAAAACAAAGCTCGTTAGAAATGATGCCAGCAACACCCTCCACATACCAAGTCACCAGCGCAAAACGACATAAAATAAACAACAAATATAAAATACTCTCTAGCTCAAAACCAGTTAATTCATAACTTCGTTTGCTTTAAATTAAATACTTTATCTAACTTCTCAAGATGCACAGTGTTTTATTCTTCAACGATAATCAAATGCACTAAAGAATCCAATATACTTTCGACGTTCTTCATCCAACATGCTTGCAAGCAGGATCCTGCCGCCTCCATAATGCATCACAAAATCAAGTTATGGCTATCGCCGTAAGCTCATGCATGATCTTGAGAATGGCAATATTGAGCGCTCTATGAAGGTTAATAAGCGTAAGCGTAAAAAATTTAGCTAAAATAGGTGTAAGAAATGGCTGCTGGTGGCGGTGATGGAGCGCCAATTTCAGGAAAAGCTTTGAAAGAAGTGATTTCTCACCTTCACCCAAGGGAAAAGCTCGTTTTAATTGCATTGATGAAAGGCTTGAAGGATGCTGAGGATATAGCTGAAAGGCTTGGAATAAGTTTGGATGCAGTTATCTGGGCTTTGCAACTGCTTAAAAGCAAGGGCCTAGCCGAAGTAGAGGAGCAAATTGAGGTAAAGTACAATTTAGGCGATGAAGGAAGAAACTACCTCGAAAAATGCTTCCCAGAGGTAAGGCTAATAGCTAAAGTTAGGGAGGCAGGCGGCGAAGCCACGATAAAGGAGCTCAAGCTCGAAAAGGATGAATTAACTTTCGGCATAAGTTGGGCATTAAAGAGGAAATGGATAGAAATAAGGCGTAGAGATGGAGAAAGAGTAATTAAGCTAACTGAAAAAGGGCTAAAAAGCTTGGAGAAACCCTACCCACCCATGCAGGTTCTAATAAAGCTAGATAAAGGAGAAGCGCTCTCCAGCGAAGATAAGCAAGTTCTAGCGGAATTAAAGCGCAGAGGCGACATCATAAGAGAAGCAAGAATAAAGCACTTAAAAGCGAAGTTGACGGCAATCGGAGCTGAAGTAGCCAAACTAATCAAGCCAGTAGAGGAAGTAAGCGAGCTTACGAGAGAGCTCATAATAACGGGCAGGTGGAAGAAAGTTTACTTAAGGCCCTACAACGTTGAAGTCCCAACAGCAACTCCAGTGAGAGGGAAAAAGCACCCCTACAGGGAAATCATCGACGAAATCAGGGAAGTACTAATCGGACTTGGATTCGAAGAGGTTTCAAGCCCACCAATAGAAGTTAATTTCTGGAACTGCGATGCACTATTCATGCCATCAGACCACCCAGCTAGAGGAATACACGACATCTTCTACCTGAAAAGCAAAGCTCAGGTAAGCGAAGTAGCAACACCAGAAGTATGGGAAAGAGTGAAGAGCACCCATGAAAGCGGATGGACCACAGGATCTACAGGCTGGGGCCACTGGGACCCAAAGCTCGCTCTAAGGCTAATACTAAGAAGCCAAACAACAGCAGTATCTGCCAGGTACTTGTCAATTCTAAAGCAGGAAGACCTGCCCAAAAAGATATTCACGATAGATAGAAACTATAGGCCAGACCGAATAGACTCAACCCACCTTCCAGAATTCAATCAATGCGAAGGCATAGTAGTTGCAGAAAACGTCAATCTAAGACACCTAATAGGATTCATTAAGGCCATTGCTGAAGCCTTCGGCATAGAAGAAGTCAAGTTTCAGCCAGCATACTTCCCGTTCACCGAGCCAAGCGTAGTAGGCTACATCAAGCACCCAAAGCTAGGCTGGATAGAAGCATTGCCAGGAGGAATATTCAGGCCGGAAGTAGTGCGCCCACTAGGATTAAACGTTCCAGTACTAGCTTGGGGCTTAGGCATTGATAGGCTAGCCATGGTTGCACTCGACATAGACGACATAAGAATGCTATTCACCCACAATCTGGAATGGCTTCGAAGCAAGTCAATCCCATCCATATGGAGGTGGTGAAATGCCAACCATAACCATAGACCTAACGGAGCTAAGAGAAATAATGGGTCCAGTAAGCCTAGAAAAGCTAGTTGAAGCCATAACTCAATTTAAAGGAGAAGTTAAAGGCGTAGAAGGCGACGAACTCATAGTTGAGCTTGAGCCAGACAGACCCGACATCCTAAGCGTAGAAGGACTATCAAGAGCCCTAAA
>QMQW01000018.1 GCA_003650625.1 Thermoproteota archaeon
AGTCATGGTTAACGCCGTGCATCGAATAGCCAGCAGGTTAAGTGTTTCAGGTTGAGCCATGAACGCTATAACGTAGAGTTCAAGCAGTAGTTTAAGCAGATGCTCGAATCGTGGAATAGTTAAGGCGTATTGGCGCTTATACATGCACATTTCCATGATTTTCTCGAGAACCTCGAACACGGTTAAACCATACTTGAGTAACAGAAACTCTTCGATTAACGCGATTAAATACTGTTCGATTAACAGTATGCTGAACTCATGTAACCGCGTTAACTTCTGCTCCTCCTCGATTAGTTGCGGGGTAACCCGTTGTCTTCTCTCGAACTCTAACTCAAGTATTTTACGGGTCGGTAACACTCGTTTCCTCCGTAACTCCTCGAGTTCCCATAGGGGCTTAAGCGCAACCGTTAACGCTGTTATCCGCTCGCGTGGAAGCATGAACGGCGCTAAAACCGCATACTGACGTAACCTCATGAGGAACATTAATCGTTGAACGTCGAGGAACGGGTATGCCTCGCGTCGTGTTTTAAGCGTGGTTAACTGCGTGTGTAGTTGCCGTAAGAGTAGCGCTTGTTGTTGTCCTCGATTAACCAACGTAACGGTCTGCATCATCCGCTCGTTAATCTGGTCTATCGCCGTTAAAAGTTTACGCGCCATACTATACGCCTCCTAATGATAACCTATTAACTCATCTAAAAGTTTCTCGTAACGCCTGATAATGTGCGGTTGATAACCGTATGTGAAAACGTCATGTAACGCCGTTAAAATAACTGTAACCGCCATTTGCTTTCGATATGGATTTAAAATGTGGTTGCCTGCCTGTTTAGCGCCTTTAGCCAAGTGCTCTTTAATAAGCAGGTAGATGCGGGCGTGATAGGCTCTTGGCGAAAGCGGAAGTGCTTCAGCATTGTATAATTCATTCATGAACTTGAGTAGTTCATTACGAGTGTATTCTATCGCTAAATCAATTAAACCCAACTTGAACACCTCATGCTTTACTTAACCGAAAAACTTAAATATAAGTTTATTGGTTAACTCTATCTTGGACTATGCTCGACCGTTTGAGGATGACCGCATGAAGGGACGAATATGGTCGAGTATAGGACTAACCGTGAATGGTGATGTGAAAGATGCCTGAGTATTGGAAGTATATTGGAACGGTTACTCTTCCAGACGATTTACCTACTGAAGTGCTTAACGAGTGGAAGGAAACACTGAAGGCGGAGCAATCCAGAATATACGCTAACCTGCAAACTAAGATTCCAAATGAAATCGCGTTTCAAGACCGTATCGCCGACGCCTCAAGCGATGAATTCGAGAACTTCCTTCAGAGCGTTGGCGGAAGATGGAATGCTGACGTGATTAAACTTAAGCAGAGAGTTAAACTTGCGCGGGCATATAACGATTGGAAGACGGGTATCGACAACGCTTTCGGCGAAGGCGGATACTTCCCTGACAGAGTTGAGCAGAAAGCCAACAAATTCAAGTTGATGCGTTACGTTCTCGGAGCGGTTGGCTATCGCGCCGACCCATCTGACCCATTCGGCGTATGGAATCCCGTTGTCATGGGAGTTCTCCTAATGCGTGGCGACACCAGACCGCTACGATATTTGGATGCTAACGACTCGTTCTCAGGAACTCTTGAGAGCGTATTCGACGCGGTTAAAGGCAGGCTTATAACTCCATCAATAATTGCTCACGGCGTTTATGCGTGTGTAATGGCGAAGTTCGCCGATGAAGGCAATCAAACAGCAATCAGAGACCAGATATTAACCGACGCTAACAGCATTATCGATGAACTCGTTAACCTCGCATTAGACGAGACTCACAAGGGCACGGGATACGACGTTACCTACGTGCTTGAGTGGGATGACACCGCCGACAACGTTAAGGTAACCGTAACCGACATTCACCCGTCAAGTTAGACGTCACATTAACCTACTTTATTTTATATTCCCAATTTTTTTATGTTAAGTATGAAATGTTTGGGGGATAAAGGTTTTGGCGACCTTCGGTTATACGGAAGAGGGCGAGAATTTTGAGAGCGTAAGTAATCGTATTGTTGGAAGCAAGTTTCTTACGGGGCAGGATGGGGTAGTGGACAGCATTTTCGCTTATATCCGTGCGCAATCAAGTAACGTTAAATTTAAGTGTGCTATTTACGATTATGAAAGTATGAGTTTAATTGGTGTAACAGAGGAGCGTAGCGGATTATCGAGTGAACCCGCTTGGATACAGTTCACTTTTCCAGAGCCTAAACCTCAAGTGGAGAACGATAAAAAC
Organism: Thermoproteota archaeon; assembly: GCA_003650625.1. Next base: position 2,284 of record QMQW01000018.1, read on the forward strand.
TATGTTCTCGCGGTGTGGGCAAGCGAGGATGACGGTAACATAGGGGAAATCGCCTATTCAAGCGGAGAAAACGGATTATACCTTGACTTAGCATATAACAGTTTTCCCGATACGCTTAGCGGATACACAGAATTAGATGACCGTAAACATTCGATTTACGCTTATTACACGCCGATTCCGCCGAGCGAGTATGGTTCAACCGTTAACAGTTTAAAGAGTTTCCGCGATCAAATTCTCGATGACATGGTTCGCTCACGTATCGAAGCAAGGCTTTCAGCATCACATGAAACCATGCAGAAATACGCTAATGTTATTGATTCAATGAGTGTAGTGGCGTATTTATTCGGTAGGCTTAGAGATTATGCTATGGCGTTATCGTTTAAGGGAATGAATGTTGGAGGCGGTAAACTGTTTAGGTTACAGCAAACTTACACGGGCGGGTTAACGGAGTATCCGAAGGGCACAAGTCCACCTGTTACGCCACGTGCGCTACCTCAAGTAGATGAGTATCTTTTCGAGACTATTACAGACCTTGAACTTCTCGAGCAAACAGACTTATCTAATCTTCAATCGTTTATCGTGATACAAGCAGACAACGATACGTTTGAAGAACCGCCTGACGCCGAAAACTACCGTTACGACTATTACGCTATGTATCCTCTCGCCAAGTTTAGATGTGAATACGACATTTTGAATCCAGAAGAGGGATTTGGCGGAATCGAGAAACTTAAGGGCGAGAGAACTGTGATGGAGCGCGAGTTAACCGTTAAGGGAACAACGGAGCGCTACATATATTACTTTCACTTATTCTTGAATCCTATCGTTACGGGAGCAGGTGAAATAAAGTTGACTCCAACGGTTTTAGTATGGATACCTGAGTATCCGTCAGGCGCTCCAGATGTTGTTATAAGTATCGCGGGGCAACGGGTTAGAACGGGATTCACGGGGGTATGGGCGACTCTGGTGGCGATTACGCCGACTCCCGCTCCACAACAGTATGTGGTTTTACCTCATGGATGGAGTAGAATCGCTGGGGACTTAGCGATTGTATCGGAAACAGAGGTTTGGCGTGCATTCTATAATGTAACGGTTGAAGTAAACGATGAAACTAAGGGAACAACTGATCCAGCACCTGACACATATAATGTAACGGCGGGAGGTGATTTCACGGTTACCGCATTACCGAATGCTGGTTACACATTTGATCATTGGGAGGTTGACGGTGTGAATCGAGGTAGCGCTAATCCAATAACTGTTAAAATCCGTAAACCTACCCGTATAGTTGCCGTATTCACGTAATGGGGGGTGAAGATGAGTTGGCGAGTATAGCGGGAGCGGTTGCAACGGGTATAGGTGCAAGCGTAGGATTCGGAGTGATAAGCGAATATGCAAGATACGCTATTTTATACGCTAAATGGAAATATTTTATAAATAATGCACGTAATAAGGTTGCAGAGGTTCTCGATGCTCTTTTAGAAGGCGAGAAAGATCCGCTTACGGGGTTAAGCGCTAAGGGACAGGTGGATACGATAATAGAGTTTATAGATAAGACGATAGATTTTATCGGTCTCGTTGACGAGGCATTAGCGACTCAAATGTTCGTGCAGATGATTCAGCAGAGCATTGCATACGCTATTAACGCAAGCCACGCGGGGTCAATTGGGACGTTAGCGAATGTTTATAGTGGAGGAATGTATATTAGTGGGGCGGAGTCATCTGGTATCGGCGAGAAAGCGGAGAACGTTGACCGATATAGCCGTGCGTTTCTTGGGGCGGAGACGGGACTTAACATTCCATCGTTAACGTTCAATTTTATTCGAGGTGGGGAAAGACGGCTTGACGATGCGTTACGTAATTTAATGACGGATATTTCACGGTTACTTGACGAATGGAATGACTTAGTAATGATGTATTACCGCCATTATCATAGTATGGCGAGGACACGATTCGAGAACGCTCTTGAACTAAAGGAGTCTGTAACGGACAGAGCATACAGTTTACTTGAGCAGGTGGCGAACGAGCATTTAGCGCGCATCAATGAGATGCTTGATACGGTTGAAGGCGCTAAAGCATGGTTCGACGCGGGATTACTAAGCGAAAACGAGTTAATAGACATTTGCCTACGGGTTGATTTAGAACGGCAGGCGAGTGAAGCGGATTACAACGAGTATAAAACGGCGATACTTAACGCTATCAGTAACGCGGAAACCAATTGGGATACGTTTGTTAATACGGCGCTCGACGACTTAACGGTTATTGAAACAAAATACATGATGCTTATAAGAAGCATTCTCGACAGTTTATTCAATAATGTTGCAAGCATAGTTGAGGGATTAGCGAATGAACTTAACATTACAATCGAGGATGTATGCGCCTACCGTAGCACAGAGAAAGTGGTAACCGTAGGCAAGGAAGAAGTAACTGAGGTTGCGCCTGAAACATATACGGTTACCGTAACAGTTTATGGAGGGTAAATGAAGCATGTCTCTTCTCGAGAACGCTCTGGTCGTATTGTTTGATGGTAACCGAGCATATCATGCTTATACAGATAGTGAGGGTAAAGTAACCTTCATAGGTGTTCCGAGCGGAACATATAAGGTTATCGTATATAAGGAGGGTTACGGCGCAGAATATGGTGAAGTAGTAGTAAACGAGGATAAATCCATCGAGTTCTATATTACAAAACCCGTAGGGGTTCTTGAGCGCATAGATGGTGTAGGGCGATACATACTTAACTTAACTAAGGGAAACATGCTTCTCGAGTTCTTTGACACGAAATATCAGGGAATTCCAGAAGTAAAATTTATTATAATGCTAATGAAAGTAGGTGGATATGGTAGAGTTCCGTATGTTATGACTCTTCAAGGTGAAAGCATAAAGATTCAGAGTCTTATGGAAGTGGAAGCGATAGAAATAAATACAAGTTTTGAGAATAAGTTAAGTGTAGAGGTGAAGAATTGATGAGTGAATCCACAAATGTTTATTCAGATGGTGCTACAAACATAAATGTAGGTCAAAACCTCGAGAACATGAAAGACGGTTATCCATATTTCAACGATTATGATATTAACGGTTTAGGGGATGATGCAAGTGTATCGTCTTAAATTAAATAACAACGTAACGCTAAAAAGAAAGAAAATTGGTTTCCGAAGTGAACTAATAGACTTTATCATTAGAAAGCCGTCGTTGCAAGGAGCAATATTATACGATGGAATGCTTTTTAGAAATCGTTTGCTCAAAAACTACTATGAATTGATAAGAGGATTGCTAACAAACGCGAATAGTGGATTTAAAGATAGTGGTGGCGATACTCGCAATTACAGAACAAGCGGAGAGGTTGCAAGAGGAGATGCACGGATATGCGTAGGCGATAATACGGAAGAATTAGATTTTGCTGGTTATACTCTAACAAATCTGGTTGCTAATACAATTTCGTTAGCGGAAATAATAGCGTTAACGTCAAGTATAGAAGTGCGATTAAGCGCAACGGCGGGTAAAACGGGCTCGATCGTGGGGGCAGAGTTCTACGTTTATAATGATACAGGTGGCGGTTTTAGGGCATTACAAGCATGCAAACTTCTTAGCGTTACTTCAGGTGAAAGCATCATATACAAACTTATTTTCAACGAGCCTTGGTTGTATAACATGGCTAATTGGATTTACGGTATTACTGACGACCTTAATGCTCCAAACGAGAAAGACATGGCGGGCGTTATATATACGTTACGTAGTGGCGCTGATGCTAATGTTGATAAAGCAAGAATTGTAACGGGAGATGGAACAGACGCATGGAGTCCAACAGATTACACATTAACTAATCCAATTGAGCATTCAACGACATTTCACTATTGGATAACAGATTACGCCGTTGAATACGTATGGAGAACATGGTATATTCCACCAAGCGATGAACAAATAGAGGAAATTGGATTAGCACAGAAACTCTATGATAATGGTGGCGCTCAACATGATACGTTACTATGCCGTATAGCGTTAGGCGCTTCTCCACTAAATCTAATAGGTGGAAACTACTACATATTTAGGTTGCGTATCGTGGGAAGTTAATATGCTATCATAAGGAGAGAAGTATAGATGAAGCGTAGTGAAGTGTTGAACCATAAGAACCCGCCTAATGGATTCAAGGATCAGTTGATTAACGCTGGGATACTTGCGGGCGTAAACTTCTTTAGCACGTTGTCGGCGATTCAGATAACTCAGGTGGTTAGTGATCCCGTAACGGCGCTTGTTGGCGCAGGCATATCGGCGGGCTTAGGATTCTTTATGAGTCTTGCGGTTCAACGTGGCTTAATGAAGAAAGAAAAGTAATATTGCGATATGGGGGTGGCTTAACTTAATGAAGTATGGGTATGAGATTGCTGGATACGTTGAGGCGGAAAACGAGAGGGAGGCGATACGGAAGATAAAAGAGGATTTAAAGAAGTTAGCGGAGTTAAGCGATGAAGAATTTGATGGATACGCTATTATTTGGGAGCATGAAGTGAAATAAACTATGAGCGACGTTGAAGAAGTAATTGAGGCGTTAGCAAGGAGTTACGTTGATAAATGGGTTGCATCGTTAAGGATTAAGGGTAAAAAACCTACTAAAAAGGGAATAAAGCGTTACCATGAAACCGCTAAAAGAATGGCGAGAATAAGGGTAAGTATGTCGAGTGTCGATGAGGGTTAAAGCGTGGATATTCAAGCGCATATCTACTATCAGAAACGCTACATTAAAGCGTATGCAATCGTAACACGGAACGGTAAGAGAATACACTATTCAACTCCTCATATTTTTTTTGAATTGTTTGAGGGGGCGGTTAGAACGTGCTGATAAAAGCGCATAGGATGATTAAGTATATAAAGCCTAAGTTACTGTTGAAAATAATACGTAACGGTAAAACAATCTTCAAGTATAAGCGCAAACGAGACCTATTAGTTTATGATGGACAGTTAGCGATAGCGTATCTTATTAGTCGTGGAGCGGTAGGAATTGAAACGGGTAATTGGTTAGCGGTTGCAAGCGAAAACACGAGTTCACCTAACATGGCGGATTCAAGTGGAGATCCGCTTAACAACGAATTTAATCCCGTTATCGGTTCTCCCGTAAGCGTAACGTGGAGTTTTCAACCTACCGTTAGACCAAGCGCCTACTATCAAACTCAAGCAGAAATAATAATCGAGGGAACAGTAGTATCAGACCGATACGCAACATTTCGTAAAATGGGAATAATTGATGATTTTTCGCCTCCAAATCAGCATATAATATTCGAGGACGCCGTAATACCTAAAAATGTAGAACCAAACGATAACATTTATATTCGATACACAATACCAATATAGGGAACGTAACGATGGAGAATAAAAAAGCATTATTCTTAATTTCTATTACACTTATTTTAGTTGGGTATGGAATAGCATTACATGATTTTGCACATCAAGTATGGGAACTGAAAGGCACGGTAATATCGTTAGAGGGCGGTTACGTAGGATTTCTAATACTACTTATTGGACTTCTCATCCTCATTTATCATTACTTCCCCCAGCGCTCCCATA
>QMQW01000019.1 GCA_003650625.1 Thermoproteota archaeon
TAAAGATTAACTAACCCTTCAAGTTCACCAGAAAAAGTAACAAATAAATTTTGAAAGAAAATAGAGAGTAGTAAGGTGAATAGTATGGCTAGATGCCCCATATGCGGCGCTGAAGTTAAAGATGAAGACATGGTCAAGTGCGAAATGTGCTTCCTAAGAGTGTGCCCAAACTGCATAACCGAAAGAGAAGGAACAAAAGTATGCACGCGATGCGCAAAATTCATGGACCTAGTAGGCTAAAGCACCAAACAAACATAAAACTTAACATTAAATTATTTAATAATCAAAGTAGATGTAGATCAAATTTTATATACAACACCAAACTATACTTCCCATCTCGGCCTTAATGAAAGCGTCACCGAGCCCTCAAACATTTTCAAGTGCAAAGCCAATGGCTTAAGATCATCAACAGACTTTCCAAATCTCAACTCCACATACGGATTCAATATCGCGTAAATCGCGTAGTTTATCTTCAACCTCACAACCTCTGGAGGCTTATGAAAGTTTATGAAAAATATCTTATTTGCCGAAAACAAATACTGATCAGGAACATGCCTAAAGGTTCCGCAATGTTGAAAAATAACTTCCTGCGATGACTGAAGCGCACCAGCAAATTCAAGACCAGTTATAGCAATCGCATAACCCTTAAAGATAGGGCTCAACTTCACCTCCTCTTCCATTTTAACCCACATTATCATAAGCCTTAAACCAAAATCCGCATAGTCATCCCCGCCTATCCAACCAGAATCCCTATATGCAGCCACCACCAATCCAAACGCAACATCTCCAAATAAGCTTCCAAATCTCACAACAGTGCTATTACAAACCGTTAGAGCTCCCCTGGAATAAAAGTTACGTAAAGCATCATAAAGCGATTGAGAAGTTAAAGGAATATAAATCGGACTGCTCAAAGCATGCATGCCTAAAATTAAAAGAGTAATCAACGAAAAGAGCAGTATAATTTTCCTTTTAGTTAAGTTCATATTATCAAGCTCCAACCGGCTTAACCTTAAAAGTAATATATGTGCTGAAAGTCGTGTACACTACGTCTACTGCATCAAGAGGCAAAAAATTCACAGTATAGGGATCAAGCAGGTCTATACTTTGAAGTCCATTTTCAACGCAAATATAAAACGACGCGGTCCACGTTAATTTACACGTCACAGTATATGTATGAGTCTCATCAAAACCGCGAGTCACCCAAAATTCTATTCTTGCTCCAAGCTCACTTAAATCTCCAGCTGCCATAGTTGAAATACGACCCCAATCGGATTGAATTTCTGAAACTTTCGACAAAAATTTAAATGGATTAGGCCATGCGAATCCAGTTTTAAGCTGGACAACACTCCACAAAAGATCAATAATAATGTCGATAAAATCGGAGCCTTGCGGTCTCTTCCAACAATTAATAAAGCGAACAGCATTCTTAGCAGCGTCACCAGTAAATATCGTTCCATTAGTTTCATCCTTAACTTGAACTACCTCAACTTCATAATATATTGAGCCCGTCTGAGACCACCATTCTTGACCACCGCAATACCATGACCTAACCCCCTCACTTCCACCCATCAAAATTTGTCCTAAACCGTCAAATTCAAAAACTGTAATCCAATTAGCGGCATAAGCAAAGTCACCAATAGTGTGGTAATGATATTCTCCTCCTATTGGAGGATAAATGTGACCCCATTGAACTTCATAATCGCCTTTAAGCTCGCCATCTCCATTAAAGCCAAAAGCAAATCCCATACTTAAACATGACATTAGGAACAAGCATAATAGGAATATTATTATTTTTTGATTTTCACCATTTTTCATAATTTTCACCATTTAATAATATAGCATATTATTTATATTTATATTTTACGTAAAAATCATCTTTAAAAATACATTTAACTGTTTGATCGTAATCAAATTCATAATTTATTTGGTTTGTTGGAGCCCCGGGCGGGATTTGAACCCGCGACCTACGCCTTACCAAGGCGCCGCTCTAACCCGGCTGAGCTACCGGGGCTTACCCAGTCTAAATGTGCAATAAACCTATATGATTTTAACTCCTCAGTGGGTTGAGAATTGAACTTCGTTAAGGCTTAGATTGATGGGTGGTCTAAGCTGTTGTAATTAGTGGACCATCTCTAAGTACGATTACTGTGTGCTCTGCTTGAGCTACCAAGCCGCCCCCAGCTTCCTTTAAAACTGGATACGAATGTAAAGCGCCCTTACTTGCGAGGTTCTGAAGAGCAGCTCTTATTTGAGTTAATGAGCCGCAGTCCAAGAGCCAACGCTCAGAGAACGGCAGTCCCCTAAACTTTGACTTAATCTTCTTGAGAAGCTTCTTTTCGAAGCGATTTTTAGCTCCTTTAACTTTAATGAAACTGTAAATGCACACTTGGTCGGTGTCAACGACACTTCCAATGCCTGTGGTTGCAAAGGGCTCTACAGCATAAACCTCACCCTCCAAGACTACTGCATCATAGCTCGTCGCTACATTTGGTATGCTTTTCCCTCCGTGCAGAAGGTACCTCCTCATCAAGTGTCCGGAGAGATTGCTTATTGGCTTGAAGCCTAACCTCTTGATCTCACCTTCAATTGCAGATGAAATCCTCCTGATACTAACTCCAGGCTTCATCAGCTGGATAGCAGCTTCAAGAGCTTTTTCAGCCGCTTCGACCAATTCCATGAAATCAGGGTTAAAACATAGAGTTATAGCTGCATCAGCAATGTAGCCATCCACATGAGCTCCAACATCAACCTTAACTAGAGAGCCGTCGGGAACCTCAAGCTGATCATCAGCTGGAGAAGAATAGTGCGCAGCAACTTCATTAATCGACACGTTGCAGGGAAATGCAGGAGAAGCACCAAGCTCATAAATCAGATTTTCCAAAGACTCGCAGATGTCAACTACTCGAGCCCCTGGCTTAACAATTTCAGCCGCCCTCTTAAGCACTTGCTTAACAACTCTCCCAGCGCGGAGAAGCTTCTCAACTTCCTCACTGCTCAACTCCATTAAACCTCCCCCAAACATGCATTGGCAAAGGAAAGCTTAAAACCTTATCAGCTAAAAATAGTGGTGGTGAGGGGCCCGTAGCTCAGCCTGGTAAGAGCACTCGGCTGATAACCGAGGGGTCGTGGGTTCAAATCCCACCGGGCCCACCATAAACATCAATACCTATCTCACGAACTTTCCCGGACTTTTCAAAAACTCAATCATCACTTGAAGCCAGCCCAACTCACGGGCTTCAATGGCGATTTTCTCCCAATTCAATTTCGCAATTAGAAGCAACAACAAGATGGAAAGGATAAATGAAGCAAGTCCAGAAACAATGGGATCCCCGCCAAAAGCAATGCCTAGCCCCCGACCAATTGCTGCAGTAACCCCGACTATCAGCGTCTTCCCAATAAAAACAGCTACAAAGAACTTGCATGGACTATACATTGAAAAGCTAATTGGCACGTAAAGAATGTCGTCAGGCAAGGGCAAAGCAGCAAAAAGGAAAATAGCAGAAAAAATGCTTCTCTCAAAAAGCTTGCTAAACCTCTGAAGATTGCTTCTCACCCTAATCGAAAGAAAAGAGCTCAAACTTCGCCCAGCGAGCAATATTATCAATTTGCCAAGTGCAGATCCAAGGCCTCCCAAAATCGATATAACCAACAATTCACTAACCGAAAGTTCGACCAAAGCAGAATACTCCACAACCACCAGCAAATAGGGCAAACCAACATATGGAGTTGCATTCCCAATGAGGGAGGCGAGGAAAATCCCAACTGGACCCAGCATCCTCAAAAAGTCGATGACATCATTCAAGCCAAAAAGAGATCCACAAGTATTTCCAAAGCCAATTGCACAATAGTTAGCCGAAAAATCCATGAGGACAGCCAACCTACTAATGCAAACCACATAGCTGCAATTCAAGCTGGAAACTCCCCTAAGCATCATCAAGCTTAGCGAATTCGCAGGGAACCTCAAACGCTTTACCCAAAACTTCACCATAAACCGAGGCCACCAAACTGGCAATTCTCTCCCAAGAATACCTTTTAACAGCAATCTCCCTACCAGCCATCCCCATCCTCCAAGCCAAGTCACGATCGCATAGCAATTGAACAATTCGCTCAGCAAGCAAAACCTCATTTCCAGGAGGAACAAGGAAGCCGCTCGCACCATCACATACAACTTCAGGCAGCCCCCCAACTGCCGAAGCTATGATAGGCCTTCCCGAAGCCATCGCCTCGAGGGCAACAATTCCAAAACTCTCCCTATACAAGCTCGGCATCACCACTACCCTGGATCTTCGATAAATACTAGGCAACCTATCCTCAGAGACCCTCCCTAGAAATCTAACCTTACCATTCAAGTCAAACTGCCAAACAAGCATTTTAAGGAAGGGAAGCATGTACCCCTCCCCAACAACGAGCAGCTTTGCATCCGGCACTTCCCTCACGACTCTCGAGAAGGCCTTTATGAGCACATGAACACCCTTTCTGTGAACCAGCCTTCCAACATACAAAACCACCTGCTCATCAGGCTCAGATTCCGGCGGATGAAAGCGATGCACATCCACTCCATTTGGGATTATTAAGCTCTCAGCACCATTTCCAAGCAAGTTCTCAATAAATGAAGCTGCGCACTTACTAACCGAAATTATGCGATTTGCCTTCGAAATAAAGTACCTCAAGAACATCAAGCCCCTGCAAGACATCAAAGTCAGCGCAGAAGATGGAGTGCTGCCAGCAGCACTATGATTTGTTAAAACCCTCGGCACCCCAAACCTCTCAGCAACATGCAAAGTAAGTAGCGGAGTAGGCGTGAAAGCATGATGAGCGTGAACTATGTCAGGAGAAAAATCGGAGATCACCCGCTTCAATGAGCCCAAATTGGGAGGGGAAATTGGATTTTGAATTGGAATTGCAGGGTCAACATATATGATGGGCGCGTCAAACTGCAATTCCCCACTAACCCTACTATTCAACTTAGTTAGAATTGCAACTTCAAATCCCAGCTTCACAAGAAAAGTGGAAAGCTCCCTAACGTGCCTCTGAACGCCTCCAGGCGTAAGAGGATGCCACTCAATAGCCATGAGAACCCTCAAAATACCACCAAAAACCATACGAAAAACGAATATATAAGATTTGAACACAACTCAAAGTGCAATTGAGGGAGGAGGCATGCTGAACGGCGAAGCCATAAGCATTGAAAAGTCCATGTATAGGGGGATGTTCAGACCACTAATACTCTCCCTACTCGATAGGTCTATGATGAGGTTCTACCAAATATTTAAAGCTATACGCCAAATAACGGGCAGAAAGCCAAGCTTAAGCACCATACATGACATACTGGTAGAGCTTGAAAGCAAGAAACTCATAAAAAGCATAACAACCCAAACAAGCGAAAAGTACTATCAAATCACCGAAAACGGCAGAAAAACCCTAAATGAGATTAGAGCCAAGTGTAAGTCCCACATAATTGACATAATAAGCTTAATCTTTGAAGTGCAAGAGAAAAGCAAGAACCGAGTTAACAAGCGGTGGTAAAATGGAGCTCTCGATCCTCAGCAACCTCCAAATGGCATCCATGATACTAACGCTGATAATCTCCCTAATTTCATCAGCTGTAATCGGCTTTCACGTCACGTACTACTGGATTGGAAAAATAAAAAGCAGAGAAGCAGAGCAATTGAAGAAGCTAGAGACGGCGCCTCCCATAACCATAATCGTACCAGTAAGAAATGAGCCAATAGGCATCATTACTAGACTCCTCGAAGCATTAGCACAACAGCAATACCCCAAGGATAAAATGGAAATAATAGTGGTCAGCGATGATGAAGAAGCATACTTCAAGGAAATCAAGCAAAAGTTGGAGGAGATCAGCAGCGAGAAAAGTCTTTCGGTAAGAATATTCAGGAGAGAGAATCCCAAGGGATTTAAAGCAGGAGCGCTGAACTACGCGCTCCAAAGGAGCAATGGAAAATACGTGGTAATCTTCGATGCAGATGCAGTTCCAGAGCCGAACTACCTGAAAAAGGCAATTCAATTCCTAGAAGCCAATAGTGAAATAGACGGCTTAGCGGCCCGCTGGATTCCGCTAAACATGAGCTCAACACCCATATCTGAAGCTCAAGCAGTATCCCTAGACTTCCTAACGTCAATTTTCTACGAAGGCCGCTCAAGAATTGAAGGCCCAATAATAGCGCCTGGATGCGGCTGCATCTTCAGGAAAAAAGCCGTATTAAAGGTTGGAGGGTGGAATGAAGACTGCCTAGCCGAAGACGTAGAACTATCAGTGAAACTCCTACTAAGCGGAGGAAAAATAGCATATTTAAGCAGCGCCAATGTGAAAGTTGAAAACCCAGAAACCTATGGAGCATTCAAAAAGCAGCAGGCAAGATGGATCTACGGGTCAACCCAAGTTCTAGTGAAGTACTTCACCAAGATAATTAAGTCCAACATTCCACTACTCTGGAAGCTCGACTTAATACTTTACCTACTGCAATACCACGTGCTCCTAGCCAACTTCGCCTTCGCAAGCCTAGCCTTAGCATCAATACTCGCTCAAACAGACCTACTACTACCAAGCATTTACTTCTCGCCAATCCTAATGGCACTGCTCGCAATTCAAGCCTACGCATATTACGATACGGCCAGAAAGCTCGGCTTTAACACAATTAAAAGCATCACAGTCATGGGAAGATGCACAGCCATAGCAGCAGCCCTAGCGCCATTAGTGCTTTTGCAAAACGCCAAAATCCTAACAGGATTTAGAGAGAGGTGGTACACAACGCCCAAGGGGCCACTTGCAAAGGCAGTTAAAGGATTAAATCTAGCAGAGCCACTTCTAGGAATAGCCGGCACGCTTGCAGGCCTACTACTACTAAAAATGGGATTCACCGCCTCAGCCATGTGCCTATTCACGCTAAGCCTACCATTCATCTACGTCAGCTGGAAAGCCGGTCGAGGAGTGTGGTGATAAGGCCATCATCAACCGCGAAATCAGCATAAAGCCAACTACAGCAGGGAAACAACAGTCACCTTAAGTTGCTTTATCCCCCTAATCTTAGCAAGCTCTCTCATCAATTCCTTAATGCGCCTTGAATCACCCCTTAAAGCCACAATTTCAAGGCAGTTCTCCTCATCAAGATGAATATGCATTGTTGAGCTAATCACATCCGTAAAGTGGTGCTGCACATGGGTCAACTCATCCTCCAAACCCCTAACAGTGTGGTCGAAAAGCAGTACAACAGCACCTACACTTTCACCTGAAACTTCCTGCATCCACTTGTAATCGCTAATTAAATTGCGCATGGCAACTTGAATAGCCTTAGACCTGTCCCTAAACCCCATCTGCCTAATAACATCATCAAACTCCCTCAACAGCTCCCTAGGCACTGAAACCCCGAACCTAGTAACGCGGCTCATCAAATTCACCATCCAGTTAATATTAATAATGAACCCTTAATTAACGATTAGCCGACATAAAGTATCACGAAAAAGTATTTAAGTAACACAAATACACCAAGCAAGGGGTTTAAAGTGCCCGAA
>QMQW01000020.1 GCA_003650625.1 Thermoproteota archaeon
CACAATTTATGGCGGAGTCAGAGAGGTTGGTGGGACGAAAATTCTAGTTGAGTCGAATGATGAGCGATTTCTTCTCGACTTCGGCAAGCAGCATAGTAGCTGGCTGAAATACTACGAATACCCCTTCTCCCTTCCGAAGACTATTGATGAGCTAATAATGCTTGGATTGACTCCTCCACCTAAGGGTCCTCTCGAGAACATTTACACTAGCTTCAGTAAGGAGGATGGAGATGTTGATAAGGAACTTGAGACAGGCATTTCAGCCTGCATATTCTCACATGCACACAGCGATCATGTCGGCCACGCATTTCTGCTTAATAGGAGGATAAGGCTTTTCTTCGGAGAGGCTGCCTGGGAGATTGTCAAAGCTAGGCTTGATTACAGCGTTAAGGGGAGTATTGAAGATCTAAGCTTTGGCTTTAGCTTGTCAAATGGAAACGTTAATGTTTTCAGGTCTAAGACCAGGATCAGCAATTTAACTTCAGAAATTACTGCTTTCTCGGTTGATCATAGCGTTCCAGGGAGCTATGCCTTTCTCATTGATTTAGGTGATAAGCGCTTAGCCTATACTGGGGATTTCAGGTGGCATGGTCCTGCAGGGCACTTGACATCTAGGTTTGCTGAGCGGCTCAGGGACTTTGAAGCTGACATTCTAATTTGCGAGGGCACTCAGTTTTCAAATATAAACTTCTTAACTGAGGCTGACGTTGAGAGGGAGGCTAAAGCGCTGGTTTCAAGCTCAAGGAAGCTCGTAGTTGTTAATCTTTCTCCACTTGATATTGATCGGCTGCACACCTTCTTCAAAGTGGCTGAAGCTTGTGGTAGGAAGCTGGTTTTGAACGTCAAGTTGGCGGCAGTACTTGCTAGGCTAGCAAAAATGAGGATTGAAAGTTATCCTAACTTGAAAGATCTGCTTATTTATTATCCAAAGAGGAAAAGGATGATGAAGTGGAAGAAGTCTTTTCTTTCAGGGGCCATTGGGTTGCCTTTCGATGTTAGGTTTAGCGAGCGGGAATATGCGCTTGGCTCGCTTTACGGTGGGGCTGTGGAGGCCGAAGATGTTTTGAAAAATCCTGGGAACTACATTTTGGTAACTTCCTACTACTCCTATGAGGACTTGGTGGAGCTTTACAGGTGTAGTAAAGGTGGTTTTCGAAGCTCACTCGAAGGCGGAGTCTACGTAATGAGCACTTCTGAGCCATTTGAGGAGGAGCTTGAAATCAAATTTGAGAAGCTTAAGAATTGGATCAGAATTTTGGGCATGACTTACTACCCCATTCACAGTTCGGGTCACATTAGGCCGCTTGACTTGAAGCGCTTCTTGGAGTACGTTAAAGTTAAATGCGTAGTTCCAGTTCACAGTGAAGCTCCGCATTTTATGATTAGCTTTGTTAGGGACTTGAACTTGAAGGTTGTAAATCCAGTGAGGGGTAGGCCTATCGAGTTTTAATTATAGAGGTATAACTATTATTTGGTTGAGGATGGTGAATATTGCCATGCACATTAGTGCGGTGGTTGGAACAGTTATTATCCAGGTTATGACTAGTCTTATCACGGTTCTCGTATTTATTGACTTGTAGCTTTTAGCTAGGCCTACGCCAATTATTGAGCCGTTGCTCGCTAGGGAAGTTGATATTGGAAGGCCGTAGCCGAATATCATGTATGGAATAGTCGTGAACAGGTATACTACTATTGCATTGCTTATTTCTGCTGCTAAGCCCATTACTAGGTCTATTCTAGTTATTCTGAAAGCAACTGTTTCGATTACTCTTCTTCCCCAAGTTAATCCTCCAATTGCTATTCCCAAAGCTCCAAATGCAGATAGTAGTATCATTGCAGTGTAGTCCGGAACTCTTCCAAGCTTTTCCGCAACTGTCACGTATACTCCTGTGGCGTTTCCAACGTCGTTTGCGCCGAAGGAGTATGCTGAGAAGCATAGGGATATAAGTAGAAGCCATGAAATTACTTTCTGAATGCCCTCAGTCCACTTTCTCTTAATTAGGATTTTCTTTAGAGCCGTGTATATCGAGTATGCTAAAGCCATTGAGCATAGTGGAGATGAAATCCAGCTTAGAAATACCTTTTGAAGTATTCCGAAATTTACGTTTTCAACACCATGAGCTGCTATTCCGTATCCGACAACGCTTCCAATAGTTGCGTAGGTGACTGACACGTCTAGGCCCTTGTAGGAGCATATCAAGACCCATAATGCTGCTGTCAGTGAAATTGTTATTGCTCCTAGTAGTTCGACTTCAGGAACTATTCCCTTTCCAATGGTTTTCATAACTTGATATCCTTGAAGTAGCGCGCCTATTCCTGTGAAGGTTGCAAAGAGAATAACTGCATTTCTTACTGAAATTACTCCAGCTCCTACGGCGCAGTCTGTTGGCGTTGCTGCGTCATTTGCTCCAAGACTTATTGCAGTTAAAAATGATAGTGCCAGCCCGATGCCTAGAAGTATTGTTGCAAGATCTATCACCGCATCTTTGACCTC
This sequence comes from Thermoproteota archaeon, assembly GCA_003650625.1. The sequence continues at coordinate 2,495 of QMQW01000020.1, forward strand.
CAACTTGGTCAAATGTAGTTGAATCATTAAGCTTAAAAGCGTTTTTAACAGCTACATTGGATGTGAAGATTCTCGTAACGTTGGAAGACTATACTTCTGGTAAGGAGCATAAAATAGCTAAGATTTTAGAGAGTGCTCTGAATAATGCTGGAATTAAAGCTGAAGTTGAATTTGACCGTGAAAAGCCCTTGAAGCGCTTGATGGTTAAGTTTGAGGGTGACTTGCTGAGGGCTCTTGAAGTTCTTAGAGGAATTCCTGAGGTTTCTAGGTTAATTCCAATTTTCTATGAGAGGCTGCCTCCGAGCATTGAGCTTGCCACTTTAAAGTCGATTGAAGCGTTGAGGAAGTTGATTGGCAGGTATGGCTCTGGCACGTTTAAAATTGAAGTTAAGAAGATTGATGACGCCTCATTCAGGATTGGAGAGAGCAGCGTGGAGCTTTGCAGAATTATTGGATTTGAAATTTCTAGGAATTTGGCGCTGAGAGTCGACGTTAAAGATCCGGACTACGTTGTTTACATTCAATTCGGTAGTAGTGGAATGGCTATTGGTGTTTCGCTGGGGCGCTTTTATAGGAAGTTCAGGAAGCACTTGCCTTCAAACTTCTTCCAGAAGTATGTAATTGTTTTTGAGAAGCCTAAGACTGCCTACGAGATCATGGACATGCTTAGGCTCTGTGCAGCATTAAATGTTGAGCTTAGAATTGTAGGGGCTCGTAGAGACAAGGTTGATAAGGCTTTACGCGCAATTGGTGGAGTTGCTGATCAAGTTAAGTTGAAGATTTACGATAACTTGATCGAAGCATTAAAGGATTTGTATCCAATTGGCTTCAGTGTTAGCGCTTCATTAAATGAGGAGGACTTCCTGAAAGTAGCCTTCTCCCGTGAGGATAAGCTAGGTATATTAATTGGAAATGAGTTTGAAGGGCTGAGCATTGAAGCTAGACATGCAGCAAAAGGCCTTTTTAGGTTGGGGCCTCGAACGCAGTTTTCGATGAGGAGCAGTACTGCTGCAGCCTATATTCTAGGCTTGTTGGCTTCAGTGAAGCTGACTCGCCGTAAGTAATTATTAAATATCCGAAATGCTTATATCAAATCAATTCAAAATCAATGTCTCTCGGAGGTTTGAAGTTGTTTAAGTCCACGTACTCCGCCTTTTGGTTTGGGAAGAAGAGGGAAATTGAAATTTTAAATATTTGTCGTGTTCACCTTGAAACCATTTTGTCGGTTATTTCCGCTACTCGGGACCTTGTTTACGCTGTTTGTGATGGTGAATACGATAAGGCTTGTGAGATTTTTAAGTTGGTTTTTGATAGGGAGCGTGAAGCTGATGATGTTAAGGAGAGAATTTTAGATGAGCTTTCTAAAGGTCCTTTTCATCCCATTGATAGAGAGGAGATCATTCACCTAGTTTTAACTGCGGATGACTTAGCTGCCAATGCTAAGTCTGCAGGTAGAAAGTTATGCTTGGCGAAGCCTGAAGACATGCCTGAGTGCGTAAAGGTGCAGTTGAAGAAGATGGCTGACATGGTTTATGATATTGGCTGTAAGCTTAAAGAAGCCTTCACAACGCTTATTGAAAATCCAAGGAAAGCTATCGATGTTGCTGAAGCTGTTGAGCGATTGGAGGAGGCAATTGACGAGCATAGGGTTGACTTGCTAATTAAAATTTTGAAGTGGGGAGATGAAGCCAAGAAGATAAGCCACTGGCTAATGGTTAAAGAGGCTGTTGAGAACTTGGAGATGGTAGCTGACAAGGCTGAGGATACTGCTGATGTGATTAGGGCGATATCGATAATTAAGGCGTAATAACGTATTGCGCTTTATTTAAATATTAGAACCCTATTTTTAGCTCTAAGGTGAAGTTGATGGAGAAAGTAGTTCCGGATACTAGCGTATTAATAGATGGTAGGATGACCAAGCTAGTTGAAAGTGGAGAGCTAGTTGACGTTGAAATTATAATTCCTGAAGCTGTCTTAGATGAACTTCAAGCTCAAGCCTCACTTGGGCGTGAAGTCGGCTTTACTGGTTTAGAGGAAGTTCTCAAGTTGAGGAAGATAGCTAAGGAGAAAAAGGGCATTAAAGTGACCTGCGTTGGAGAGCGCCCTACGCTTGAGGAAATTCAGCTTGCTAGGAAGGGGAGAATTGACGCTTTAATTAGAGATGTAGCGCGTGACTATAATGCTACTCTAATTACTAGCGATTATGTTCAAGCTTTGGTCGCAGAGGCTGAGGGTATTCGAGTTATGTACATCGAGCCTGAGGCGCCTAAGGTGAAGGTTAAGCTTGAAGATTTCTTCACGCCTGACACCATGAGCGTGCACTTGAAGGAGGGGGTTCCTCCATATGCTAAGAGAGGAACTCCAGGGAATTGGCGTTTAATTAAAATTAGAGATGAGCCCTGCAGTAAAGCTGAGCTCGAGTACATCGTGAGAGATATTCTTAGGCGGGCTCGCTTCAAAACTGATGCTTTTGTGGAAATTAGTAGGCAAGGTGCCATGGTTATTCAGCTCGGCACTTATAGGATTGCTATTGCAAGACCTCCATTTTCAGATGGAATTGAAATTACAGCAGTTAGGCCTATAGTTAAAGTTACGCTTGAAGATTATCGGCTTTCAAGGAGGTTGAAGCGCAGATTACTTGAGAAGGCTGAAGGAATTCTAATTTGCGGTCCTCCTGGAGCTGGAAAGTCCACGTTTGCATCTGCTCTAGCTGATTTTTATTGGAGAGAGAAGAGCGCCATAGTTAAGACTATGGAGGCTCCAAGGGACCTTCAGGTTGGGCCGGAAATAACTCAATATGCTCCGCTTGAGGGAGACTTCAGCAAGACTGCAGACATACTCTTGCTTGTGAGGCCGGATTACACGATTTTTGACGAGTTGAGGAAGTCCAGGGATTTCGCAGTGTTTGTAGACATGAGGTTAGCTGGCGTAGGAATGGTTGGAGTAGTTCACGCATCTTCGCCGATAGACGCAATTCAGAGATTTCTTGGAAGAGTTGACTTGGGGATGGTGCCCCAAGTAATAGATACGGTGATTTTCATCAAGGACGGCGAGATAAGGAGTGTTTATGAGTTGTCTTTAACTGTTAAGGTTCCTCATGGAATGTACGACCAAGACTTGGCTAGGCCCGTTATTGAAGTTAGGGATTTTGAAACTGGTGAGGTCGAATATGAGATTTACACTTTCGGGGAGGAAACCGTTGTTGTCCCAATTAAGAGGGAGAGGCGCGAGGACCTCGATAGAGTTGGGGAACGCGTATTATCTCTATTCAAGCAGTTTGATAAGCAAGCTGAAGTTGAAATGATTTCAAGCAAGATGGCGGTTGTGAGGGTTAGGCGTAGTCTAATGCCTCAAATAATTGGGCGCAATGGCAAGGTGATAAGCAAGCTTGAGAAGAGGCTTGGCGTTAGAATAAAGCTCTTGCCTAAAGAGGAGGGCGTAACTGCTAGGAATGTTGAACTTAAAGACTATTCGGTTAGGGAAACTAAGTCGTACTTAATATTCGATTTCGGCAAGGATCTCGGCCATAGGCCGGTAGACATTTATGTGGACGGAGAGCTTGTAACCAACATCACTTTAGATAAGCGAGGGAGGCTGAAGCTTAGATTAAGCAGCGAACTAGGCAAGCTTCTTCTTAATGCTCTTGAATCTGGGAAGAGCATAAGGTTCTTCACTTAGCTTTCATCAATTTGATTTGCGCGGATGCTTGCCAATTAAATTACAGTCCATTGAATCAACCGTAAATGCTTAATAATCAAAAGCTTTTAAGGCTTTTAATGGTGTTGCGATGTCGCTTCACTTGACTGTCAGCGAGAAAATATATCCCAAATTAGCTGATAAGAAGGATGAGTTTTTAAAAAAATTTGCTGAAGAAATGGCTAGAAGAGGCTTTAAAACTAAAACTTCCCGAGAGAGCGGATTTGACTTAATATACAGCGACTTTTTCGGTGAAGCTAAGGTTTATGTACTTCCCGAAGGTAAAGCGCTGCGCTTCGGCTACAAGCTTGGAGTTTCATTCATAGTTTTCGCATTAGCAATTTTATTTCCAGTACTTGACTTCAACTTCATAATAGCTAGCGCTGCCATCGTTGTGCTCTGGACGATTAAAGTTCTAACTTTGAGAGGTGCAATTAATGAAGCTGCTCAAAGCGCCTATAGTCTGATAACAATGGAAGAAGAGCAGGGGGGTTGAGATTCAGCTTAGTTTAAGTTCATTGCAACTAAGCCAATGGAAGTTGA
>QMQW01000021.1 GCA_003650625.1 Thermoproteota archaeon
CTTTCAAGCGCATTGGGCCTAACCCTTTCGAGAACAGCTCTAATCACTTCTTCAACTTTAGACATAGCCCATCTACCTAACTTAACTCAACCTCCCTCAACGTCGTGTATATTGGACCTCTAGGAGTCAAAATGCTCTTCTTCAATCTAATGCACTTGACCTTCATCCTCCCAAAAACGACGTCGCCATACTCTTGAAAAACGCTCAATAACCTCCCAACATTCCTCCTACCCTTAACCCTTGCAATTGTGATGTGAGCAGTAAAGCGCTGAGCTTCTGGCTTAAATCCAAGCCTCTTAAGCCCAAATTCAAGCTTCCTAAAAATACCCTCCACATCCTCAGATCCATCACCAACACCAGCCCATATAACTCTAGGACGCACTTTGGATGGGAAAGCGCCTAACCCCCTAACCTCCATTTCGAAGGGTGAGCATGCTGCAGATTTCATAATTTTGAAAATGTCATCGATTAGGATAACTGGAATTTCGCCTAGAAAGCGTAAGGTCAAGTGAATGTTCTCACGCCTAACCAACTTCAAATCCGCGCCAGTCTTCATCAATGCGCTCTGAACACCCATCAAGCCCCTAAGTATATCTTCATCCTCGACATCAATGGATATGAAAGCCCTAACTCTCTCCAATTCAATCACCGCAATTCCCACTCAACTAATGAATAATGCGTTACATTAAGCTTTTAAGGAATACGCATAAGCATTACCGAGTGAGGATGGCGTTGAAAATGAAGAAAATTATAGGTCTAACGGGAATGCCTGGAGCAGGAAAATCAATAATTGCAAGGGTTGCAAAGAAAATCGGCATACCAGTAGTGGTGATGGGCGACGTGATAAGGGAGGAAGCAGCTCGAAGGGGACTTGCAGCAACACCAGAAAATCTCGGCAAACTAATGATAACCCTCAGAAAAACAAATGGCCCAGGTGTAGTTGCCAGAAAATGCTTCCCAAAAATTGATAGCTTAGGAAGAAATACGGTGCTAGTAGATGGAGTGAGAAGCCTAGCTGAAATCGAGGAATTCAAGAAGAAGTACGGCAAAGTAGTCATTTTAGCAGTACATGCATCTCCCCAAACCAGATTTAAAAGGCTAAAGGCGAGGGGTAGGCCCGACGACCCAAAGGACTGGGGGACATTTATGGAGAGAGATCTAAGGGAACTCAAAGTTGGAATTGGAAGCGTTATAGCTCTAGCGGACTACATACTTATAAATGAAGGATCAAAGAGAGAACTTGAAGTAAACGCGGAAAAAATACTAAAAAGGCTGGTCGAAAATGATCAAGGTAATCGTTGAAGCTGAAGTGAAGCCAACTGAAGATGAAAACAAGGTAAAGCAGGCAATATTAAACCTTGTAACTCCAAATAAAGTAAGGCTCGAAGAGAGATTTGGCAGGAAATTCCTAGTAGCTGAAGCCGAGGGAGCCGAAAGCCTACTAAAGCTACACTCACTATTAAGGCGAGAGCAAATTTTGGACGCTGCCAGGAAAATGATGAAGAAGTGGTCAACCCAGGACAAAGTGATATTCTTCCTTAACAAGCAAGTTGCATACGTTGGACACCTATCATTCTGCATGCCAGAAAGAGAATCGCCGCTTGGCCCCATAAGATTCGAAATAACATGTAAAAACGCCAAGGACGTCATAGACTGGCTCGCGCCCCCAACAAGTCGAGGAAAGCCACTATTCGAAAGAGAGCCGCCGAATTAGCAGGACAAAAATCGCGTCAAGTCAGAGCATTTGGGGCGCATAGACCTATAATCCCTATACCTCAAAGCCGAGGCCTTCATCAAGGCTCTTTGACCACAAATCGGCACCTGCAAGCCCTTAGCGCAAAGCAAGCAAGCGCCATTACACCCTTTAAGCGGCTTAAAATTCTCATCCAACCTACTTCTCCAATAAATTGGAGTGTCAAGCCCCTCACAGCTTGTTGAAGACATGAAAAGCTCGTTTAACCCCCTATAAAAAACCTCTCCATTCAACTCGACCTCCTCGAATTCCATGCAGAGAGCCATTGTAACTCCAACTTCATCACAAATTCTCCTAGCAACCTTGAAAACTCCTTTCCTATACTCAACATCGCCATCCTGAGAGTACCTATAAACCCTGCGCCACACTTCAAATGCGTCAGGAAAATGCTCCTTAACCAAGCTGAGAAGCCTCCTTCTCCTCAACTCCCCAGGCCTGCCAATATCGCATAAACTGAAAATTATGTGCTTAGCACCCTCAGCCTTCGCTCTCTCCACAAGACTCCTAATTGAACGCTCATCATCAGTAATGCCTGGAAAGAGGGGGTCCATTCTAACCACAGTGAAAATCCCTCTATCGGCGCATCGCCTAACAGCCTTAAATTGCTCCTCAACGCTAGCACCGCCCGGAGCAAACAACCGGTTAACCTCCTCATCCACACTTAAAATGGTAAATTGAGCAATGCAATGCCCATAAGGGTGCTCCGCCATCCTATCTAAAAGCTTAATTGGTATGTTATCTCCCCGCTTAGTTATGAAGTCAACCGGCAAATCCAAGTCGAGAAAAACATACGCGGATTTTTCGCTCAAGTGATAGTGATTTTCAAGGGGATGCTGGAATGGCTCGGAAGACGGGCTAAGGTAAGCGCAAGAAGCCCAGTAAAGCTTGCTCAACTCATCCTTCAACTTTAAATCAAAATTCTCAAAAACAGCAATCACTCCAGCTTCATCCCAAAGCGAAAAGTACCCGCCGAAAGACCTTGCGTAGCACATGGGGCAATTAACCGTACAGCCATTATACGGATTCAAAAGTATCCTCTCGGAAGTGCACTCCCTCCTCCCTCCATTCTCAAAGCCGTAAAACCAGCCATGGATAACCTCCTTCCTCGTTGGAACGACTATGTGCGGAATTGGATAAGGCATGACTTCAAATTCCTTAACGCGCCCACCAAATTGAACAAAAACTTTACGCGGCAAGACTACTCACCTTAAATGCAGGGTAAAGATCCAATACTTGAAAGTCCTCAGCAACAATGACGTTGGGAAAGATAGAGCTAGCCTGGCTCAAAATCTTAGAGACATCCCCCTCATAGCGTGCACTTATGTGAGTTAACGCTAAGTACTTCACGCCAGCCTTAAGTGCAATTTCAGCAGCTTGACTAGCAGTTGTATGACCATCCTCCGCAGCTTTAACAGACAACGAATCATCAAAAGTAGCCTCGTGAATAAGTAAATCCGCACCTCTAGCCAACTCGACGACAGAGCTGCAAGGCCTGGTATCACCGGAATAAGCAACCTTAACTCCAGGCTTTGGAGGACCTAAAACTTGCGTGGGCTCAACAACCCTACCATCAGGAAGCTTAACTGAAAATCCCATCTGCAATCTCTTCCAGAGAGGACCTCGAGGCACACCTAGAGAAATTGCCTTTTCAGGATAAAAGGTTCCCGGCCTAGGCTTCTCAACAATCGCATATGCTAAGCACGGCACCGTGTGGCAAGCCCACCTAGCTTCAACAACATACTCCTTCTCATCTAAAACAACACCCTCCTCAACCTCGAAAACCCTAACATCAAATGTCAATGCGAAACGCACGGTTCTCTTAACAGCATCTATAAAGTCGAAAACACCCTTAGGACCATATATTTCAAGTGGAGCTGAGCGATCCAAAAGCGACATGGTCTGAAGCAGGCCGGGAAGACCAAGGACGTGATCTCCATGCAAGTGGCTTATGAATATCCTGAACTTCGATGGAAAACCAATTCCAGCGCGAATAAACTGCCTCTGAGCACCTTCACCGCAATCAAAAAGCAATAGTTCACCCTTACGCCTAACTGCTATGCAGGGTAAGCTTCTACTTGGAGTTGGCACGCTTCCAGCAGTTCCCAAAAAGATTACTTGAAACTGCAAGGCCACCACCAAATCAATTACTTCCACTACCGCTTAAGTACTGCGATAGTTCTAGTTAAACTTCTATGAACCCGCATCCTATGAACTTCAACAACTTTAAACCCAGCCTCCACACTTAAATCCTCCAGCATAAGCTCAAAGGGAGCTGCAATACACAAATAACCACCCACCCTCAAAACTCCATAAGCCTCATGCAGGAAATCCCTGAGAAGCTCTTCAAGGCGGAAGCCCGCAGTAGATGCAGACCTACCATATGGAGGGTCGGTGGCAATGCAGTCAACCCTACGAAATGGCAAATGCCTCGCATCTCCAATCATTATCGAAACAGGATTAACACCAAAAAAATTCAAATTAGCCTTAGCACCAGAAATCATCTTTCGATCAATGTCCAAGCCGACAACCCTACAGCCTACAAGGCCGGCTTCAATTAGAAAGCCGCCCGCACCGCAGAATGGGTCAAGAAAGATGTCGCCCCTCCTAGCCCTGCACAAATTCACGAAAAGCCTAGAGATTCTAGCATCTAAGGAGCTTGGATGAAAGAATGGACGAAACTTAGGCCTCCTAGCATTGAAATCACCCCTCCTAACCCTACCAATCGCTAAGCCCAAAACGAAGATATCACCCGTCAGCACTCCTTGAAGTAGAAATTCAGGATTATTTAGATCAACCTTAGCTTCCCCACTTAATGACGAGTATATAATAGCTCCAATCTCCCTCTCCAAAACCCTCGTTGATATATGAGGAGAAGAGCGCATCACCCTCCTAACTCTAACCGCATACCTTCCACCCCTAATGAACGACCAGTCAACCTCTCTACAAGAAGCGAAAATTTCATCATAATCCGCTGAACAGCAAAACAGCTCCTCACAGCAAGAAAAAGTCATTGAGGCCCTACTGCAAACAGCACTGCAAGCTTCAAGCTCAGCTTCCAGGCGAAGCACGGCCGGCAGCCGCTGAAGAACACTAAAACACACACTTTCAGCTTCCAATATAGCTAAAACTTCCGAGAAAGGCAATGAAGGATGCTCCCCAGAAACTATGAAGAAAAGCCTCATAATAGATGAGCTCATGCCAGGTAAACCTCTGAAGCCAAATAAGGAAGCTGGACCTACAAGGCGCGCTTCAAAGCATGAGCAATAACAGGTGCAACAGATACTTTGCTAAACTTATTCTCAATGGTATCCGTCCCAATAACTTCACGCACGCCAGCACGCTTCAACTTATTAAACGCATTGCCAACCATAAGCGCATGAGTACAAGATGCATAGACGCACTTTGCCCCCAAATCCAAGGATATTTTAGTTGCATTTGCAATCGTCCCTCCCGTGCTAATTATATCATCTACAATTATAACCTCCCTACCCTTAACATCAACTTCCTTGAAAATCGTCTCCACCTCTCCAGTAACTTTGTCTCTAACTTTCATCAAGTAGTCACATGGAGCGCCCAACCTTTGAGCGACAACCTTAATCATGGAGTAAGCCTTAAAGTCGGGCGCGAGCACAAATGGGTTAGACAACTTCATCTTAGCAAGGAAATCGCCAATCAATGGCATTGCAGAAACTTCAATAACGTCAACGTCGAAATGCTCAAGAACTGCCTTGCTGTGAGCATCAACCAGTACAACAGCATCAACTCCAACGCACTCCAACAGCTTAGCCACCACTCCAATGCTAACCGGTTCACCGCTCCTAAACCTCTTATCCTGCCTCATATACGCCAAATAGGGAACAACAGCAAAAACTTCACTTGCACCAAGATCCCTCACCAGATTCAACATCAGGAAAAGCTCCATCAACCTCTTATCCTGAGGCGGCGGATTTGACTGAACAACAATAACCCTTTCTCCCTTCAAGTCCCTCGGCAACCTAATGTAGCTCTCACCATCAGGAAAGAGCTTCCACTCAACATTAACTAGATCAGCCTCAAGAAGCTCCGAAATCCTCTCACTCAACATGGGTGAAGCCGGGCCAGCAACAACCAACATCATGAAACACCACAGAAATATAGGCTAGCAGCTCATAATTATTTTGTGTAGGATCAAATTGGAGGTTTAAGCTCTGAAAGAAGCAATGCTTTATGAAAGCCTTGAAGATAAAAGCGTTAAATGCAATTTATGCGCAAGAAGATGCCTAATTAGAGATGGGCATCTTGGATTTTGCAGAGTTAGGAAGAATATTGATGGAAAGCTCTACACGCTAGTTTATGGAAAGGTAGTTTCAGCAGCAGTAGACCCAATAGAGAAAAAACCCCTATTCCACTTTCACCCAGGGTCATCGGTAATGTCAATAGCAACAATCGGCTGCAACTTCCGCTGCAAATTCTGCGATAACTGGGTCATAAGCCAAGAAGAAGAAATTTATGGGAAGAAACTGCCGCCCGAAAAGGTTGTTGAACTAGCTTTAAAGTACAATTGCCAAGGCATAAGCTACACGTACACCGAACCAACAATATTCTTCGAGTACGCATA
>QMQW01000022.1 GCA_003650625.1 Thermoproteota archaeon
CTTAGTAAGAGTTCCAGGAACAGTCCACACAAGCATTCGCTCACTATACGGCGTTAACGTGCCGTCAGGATTAACCCACCACTTCGAGCCATCATCAAGATAGACTCGCAGGATCCTGCCATCATCAGTCTTATAATCAATATAGGGTCTGGCAGTAACACCTGTCTCACTATTGCCGCTCTCAGCTTTAGCCTCAACCGATCCCGGCCCACCCTGCATGAAGTAATAGTAGTAGCCTAAAGCAGCAACCACAATTACAACCGCTATTACCGCCAAGAGCTTCCTATTAACCTCCAACCTTCCTCAGCCTCCTAACCCTCCAAAATATAGAAATAGCCTGAAAAGTCAGAACTCCAAGAGCAACAGCTGCAGCAAGCAAATCAGAGCCAGCAGAAATAAGCGGATCACTCATAATCCTCATCCTCCCTGAAAAACTTCTCCATAAACCCCCAAGCCAACGCACCTACTAGAGCCGCTGGAAGAAGCATTTCAGGGGCGTAGGTTACAGTCAAGTTGTATGATGCGTGGCCCAGCATAGCGCATAGGAGGCCTGGAGTAAAGTTGAACGGCTCCTTGCTCGAGTACCTGTAAACTACAATGCAATTCCAAAAACCAGCTGCTACAGCAGCCATTAAGGCGTACATGTTCTGCTCATAAGCCCACCAATGAGCCATACCAAAACCGACAGCCGCAATAGTGCCAGCAGCCAAATAATGCAATCCAAGATACATCAGCAGTAATGGGACGAAATAGCGGAAGAACATCTCTTCGCTTGGCGCCACTATTAAGCCGTGAAAGAGTGTTGGACTTTCAATGCCAATAGGCGTTGACTGAAGCCTGCCAGTGGCAATGTAGCTGAAAAACAGCGCAATAGCAGTTAAGCCACTATAGCTCAGCAAGTAACCCTTAATCAGCTTAGAAAAGTAACCCATCAATCACCACCTTCCATCCTTCTAGTGAGAAGCCAGCCGAAAAGCGCGCTTGAAACCATACATATAGCGTATATAATGTAGACTAGAACGTCATTAACCTCGCCTACATACAAGTTGCCGAGCATGCAGTACAGTCCGTAAACTATGCTTAGAGCGCCGATAATTATGGCGTCCCAAGGGACACCTACCTCCTCGCTCATTGCCTCCAACTCTCCGAAAAATAGAATTATCATAAGCCGCAAACCCATAGCCCTTCAAAACGTAAATCTCAGCGACATCCGGAGGAACACGCTTAAAGTAAATGCAGTCCTCACACTTCCTCGAAAACCTAACCAAAAAGCACTTCTTCAACTCACAAACAGGAGTAAGCTTCAATTTCAATCACCACCCAAACCAAAAACCCACTCAGTCAAACGAGCAATGAACCTGAACTGAAGCAAGTAAAGCAAAATGAAAACAACTGCTGCAAACACCATCCGTCCATACTCAGTAACCAAATCCAAAATCCACTCAAAGTAAGTTGAAACCTCACCATGAGGAACAACCATGCTCTTGAGAAACTGGGCCGGCGCCAAATAAGCCCAATAGGCAGCCAGGGCCGCCGAAACCAAGCTGTAAAGCCTAGCCCAACCACCGCCCTTAGTAATTGTAATGGCAACTGGAACAATCACATAGAAAGTCAGAAAAAATAGGCTTGGAATAATGAAGTCCATTACTTCCGCTTCCTCTTAGCTTTAAACGCTTCAACTTCAAGTTTAATTTTGACTTCATCAGCATCCAGCCCTGCAATCAGCTGAATAATGCTCCTGAGATCGCGGACTACACTGTCTTTGCTGCCGCTGCAGGTAAACCTGTTCTTGTAAATTGACCTGCGCTTAAACAAATTATTCACCCTCTTCAGATCCAGCCCTGCCAAGCCACTCAACAGCATAGCCAAGGCCAATCGCTAAACCGCCGACGAGGATCCAGCCCACTGGCCCCATAGCAATGAAGCTGTTGGTTATCCCCGTCAAAATGTAGCTGCCAAAAAGCATCACTCCACCCTTAATCAGCTTCTTAATCCAAGGATGCTCCATAAACTGATCCATAGACACACCAGACCCCTCCAAAAAATAGAAGTAAACTTACGGCGTAGTCTGAAGCCTCACCAGGTTAATGTAGTACTGCTGGTCAACCTTGACTTCATCATCTTGCTGCAAACCCCACATATTCCACCAGTACTCGACAACCACCAGCCTAACACTGTGCATACCCAAGCCAGCATCATAATACCATACAACCTCATGAGTTCCCTCAGGCAAACTGAACTTCTTATTAAGCTTGCAAACCCCATCAACGTAAACCTGAACTTTAACTTGAAACTCCCCGCTAGGCGGAGTCACAAAGTTAGGAATGCTCGAAGTAACATAGCCCTTAACATCATACTCTAAAACATCAACGCCTCCCTGCCGACCATCCCAAGTCTTCCACGCCTTCAATTTAACGCGAACCATAACGTAGTAGTACTTCGGCTTGCCAGGCTCACTCTCATCAATAACGTCAGCAGCCTCCCAAGCGAAATTCTGCATTATCGCTGAGCCAAACAGCGCAAAGAACACTAAGCCAAGCACACCTATAACACCAACAGTTTTCCAGTCCAATTAGCCCACCTCAAAAAATAGAATAGGCTTAAAGTGGCTTCTTGAGTCTAAAAGGCTTCCAACCCAGCTTCCGCCTAAACCTGTTTATGAGCCTAATCGACTTCATCTTCTCGCTTTTAGGCATCTTACTGCTATGCAGCACAGCTAAGAACAGAGTCCTGGTTCTGGCATTGATTGTTTGAGGAGAAATGCCGTGCTTCAAATCCTCATCCATTTCTCTAAGTATCTCTTCAACTTCTCTCGAATGGCTCAAACCTGAAGGCTTAATGTCCCTCACTTGCCGTCGCAAGTAAACTGGAGCATCAACATAAACAACCCTACCACCAATATACGTAGGCTTACTCACAGCCAAACCCCCAAAAATAGAAGATTATTAGTAGATTTCAGGAAGCTCAGGAATGTACTCATCGTAAGTTCTGATGTAGCCTTCCTCTTCACGCAGCCTTATGTCAGCCTCCCATGCAGCCATCATAGCCTTAACGTCATCGTCAGTGATGCCAGCATATTTGTCGGCTACTGCATTCATTATTTTCCGCATAATTTCGCCTTTCACATAATGGTAGCCCTGCGCCCAATCAAAATCGTGAAGCAAATCAATGTTCTGCATGTCGAAGCCCTGACTCTTAGCGTAATCGTAAAGCATCCTGATGATGTTTAGCACTGTGATGTAAGTCCAGTTGCCGGCCCGCTTAACTGAAGGTGAAAGCTCATCCCAAACAAAGTCAGCCATCCTCTTAACTTCACTTGGAAGTTTGGGCCGCCTTGGAAATGCAGCCTTAAGAACGGCCTCAGCCCTGACAGGCTTCTGAACCTTCTCCTCAACTCTCCTGGAAACAGCCTCAGCAGCCCTAACAGCCTCCTCAGTAAGCCTCTTAGCAACCTGAATTACTGGATCAAAAGTATGCCTCCACCTGCCACGCCCAATTGAGCCGCCCCTAGCCAAATCACGTTCACGAGAAAACCTAACAAAGTAGTCGCCGCCCCTATGATAGTAGTATCCCGGGCCTTCCCAAGCAGCCTCAACAATAACCCTAGCCTGTTCTCGAGTATAGCCATAGTGCTTCCTCAGCTTGCTAATGAAATCCTTTTTACTTTTAACTTTGAACAGCGGGCCGGGCATAGTAAATCACCCCTTGATGCCTTTAGCCACCTTTTCACCCTTGCTGGTAATCCTGATGATCCAATACTTCCCCTTAGCATCGTACTCTCTGTAAATGAGTCCACGTCGCTCCAAAGCTAAAACCGTTTGAACGCCGAGCCTACGCAAGCTCTTAACCCTGAGAACTCCATGCGCCCTATAAAGCTTCATCAATACTTCCATCATCTGAGGAGTAAAAGGCCTCAACCTAGCCAAAGCAATCCCCGAAAAATAGAAAGGTAGAAACTTGCAGGGGGTACTACTTCGATCTCTCGTAAGCCCTCTTGAGAATCGCTCTTACTTTACTCCACCTAGCAGACACCGGAACACTCGTATGGACAAAGTAAATTATGCCGTGTTCAGCATCATAACCTCCACCAGCAGTCAACTCATTAGCAATGAGATAATGCTCATCCGTAGTAAGATTCCTCAAAGCCTTCTTGCCAGCCCTAGTTAAGTAAACTTCAGTGTAGCCAGGCATAATTTTGGTCTTCTTAATCCACCTAATCCGCTTAACCAAAATAGCTCACCAATAAATAGAAAATAAAAGTCAACTGCTACTCGCTTAATATAGAAAATCATCTAAGGTACGTTTATGGGCGTTGGGGCTTTTATAATAGCAATTTGAATGATAGCAAAGTTCATCTTCAATCCAAACCAATTCACGCTTTCCAGGCCGCCCATGCTTAGGATGCTTCTCGTAAAGTTCACCATGAATTACAACTACCGCTTTTTCACCTCTAATCGGCCTGCCACATATAAAGCATCTACCGTAATCAACCCTTTTAACTAGCGTTTGCACATAGCTGCCGCCGGCCCGAACATAAACATCCTTGCTAGTTTCAATGTAGCCTCCCTCAAACCTATACTTAGGATCCTTCTGCAAATACTCAATTGGAATAACAGGAATACCTCGCTTACCCATTCTAAAAACCTCCACATAATAGAAACTAGAAGTACTGAGTTAATCGCCGCTGAGTTACAAATGGTTCCAATCGTTTTCGAGCAATATCGCAATATTCAGGGTTAATGTCAATTCCAATCCATTTTAAATTCCACTTAACCTTTTTAGCAAAATCATTAACATGAATCTTGAATTTACTCCACATTCCATGATTAATAAGCTCGCAACATAAGAGAGTAGTACCACTTCCACACATAGGATCTAAAACTATTCCGTCAGGTGGGCATGAAGAAAGAATGGGTCTTAAGCAAATGTCTATAGGATAAACTGCAAAGTGCTTTCCCTTAAATGGCCTAGTTGAAATAGGCCAGAAATCACCAGGATTCTTACCTAACTCATTATACGCATCTGAAGGAGGATAAGCAAACCTAACATCACTTCTATGCTGAATATTCGGCCTCCTACCATCAATCAAATCCTCTAAAGACAATCCCTTTAATTCAATAATATCACCAGGATTTTTCCCATTAGGATGAGCAGTTCTAGGAACATCAACTTTCCACCAACCCTTAAGAGTTCTAGGCTCAACCGAAGAATACTTAGCATCAGAATTTAATCTAACAACATCTCCAGGATTTTTACCCTTATCATTATACGCTTTAACATGAAGAGGATCAGAATAAGAGAAATTGCCAATTCGATTAACCGCAATATCATGCTTAGTTAAATTCAAAACATCTCCAGGATTCTTACCTTTAGGATGCTGAACTAAATAACCACTTGGTCTAATACCAAAATACTTACTATTTTCTTGTTTAGTACGCTTCCGGCCCAAATCTTTAATGGAAGTATGAGGCTCTCTAATCAAATCCAAGTTATAGTAATACTTTCTCGACTTAACAAAATGAAAAATATGCTCGTAACTCCTAGTTAACCTATCTTTCACGCTTTCAGGCATGTGATTAGGCTTATACCAAATAACATCATTTCTAAGAATCCAACCGTCATCAATAAGAGCTAAAGCCAACCTATAAGGCAAACCAACAAGACATTTTCCATTATAAGAATCTCCTATTACAATATACACGCTTCCAGTTTTCTTGAGAATCCTTTTAATTTCACGGCAGCCCTCAACAAGATTTTCAATATAATCATCAACAGTAGCTTCTAACCCTATTTGACCATCAACACCATAATCTCTAAGGCCCCAATAAGGAGGACTAAACATTACTAAATCAACACTTTCACTTGAAAAAGTAGCCATAACATCTATCCAATCACCACAAATAATTTGATTTAATGGAAGCTTCTCGAGCCGCTTACCAACGTATTTCCATTTCTGCTTACCACCTTCACTTATAACATCATAGATGTAAGTATGCCCCTTAATCCGCTTCTCAACCAGCACCATAGTTACCAATAGATAGAATAAATATTGGTAACAGCGACAAGCGAGCATAACTGGAGTTATGCTCCCAAGTTCATGCAATTCCCAAAAAGAATCTTAAAAATAAGAGAACAAAAGCTGATAGAATTAAAGTGATGAAAGTTACTAATTGGTCCGCGCTACTTTTTCAATTTTTCAGCTAGGCATTTTGCTC
>QMQW01000023.1 GCA_003650625.1 Thermoproteota archaeon
TACTTTCACTTCTAATCTGCGTTCTTTCAGTTAAGAGTTATTCTCAAACTATTAAAAACGTCTTGGTGATGACTAGTTTTATAATGATAGTGTGCGTGCCTGCTGCAATTCTTTCTAGTCCCCCATTAGGGGGCCTCGTAAGGGGCTTCTTGTCGGTTGAGTTTCACCCTTCAAGGGACTTCATGCTTACTCTCATGGCTATTATTGGAACTCAAATTTCAGGGGATTCCCTATTGTTTGAAGCTTCGGAGGCTTCTAAGAAGCCTAAGGGCTATGGCGTGTTGACGCTGGAATTTGTTGGGATGATGGTGGGCGTGTTTATGGGTATTTTGGTTGACGCCTCAATATTAATTACATGTGCCTCCCAGCTTTATCCTAAAGGTTTGGTTATTGATAGTGTTGAGGAGGCGATCCTCGCTTTGAAGCCTGCTTTAGGCGACGTGGTAGTATATATGCTTGCCTTTGGAGCTGTGGCTTCATCATTTTTGCGATCTGCTGTTGCCGCGATATCCAATCTTAAAATATTAGATGAGCTTGTTGATGACTTGGCTGAAGTGCTTCGAATTAGAGCTGCAATTTTGTCTGGCTGGAAAATTATTCTTGCTTCTGTAAGCTTTTTAATAGCACCTCTATTTCTCGCGTTTGGCGCTTCTCCGCTTAAATTGGTGATTAATGCTTCTGCTCTCACATGCGTGCTCTCGCCTATTCCACTGATCTTCCTTTCACTGCTCTTCACCGGCATTCGTTTTCCAGAGGATGTTCACGCCGGCTTGGTGAAGGCTTTTTGCTGGTTTATAACGATAATCATTTCAGTTATTAGCGTTGTTGGACTAGCTTTCACTGCGTTTGGATGATGTTTGCCGAATTTCATGGATGCTTAGTTTGAGTGTAGGTAGAAAAGATACTATGAAGCTTGGTTCGAGCCCTAATGATATTGACAAGTCTTCTTGCAGTATTTGTGTGATTCCTAGCTGCATGTTTAGTTGTTTTAGCGATTTGCAGTTGAGTATTATTATTGTTGGTTGTATTGAAGTTTCTTGGATTCTTAATGTTATTAATCCAGTTGCTTTGCTAAGTGCATTTAAAGGTATTTCTGCCTCTTCTCCTACTTTGAGCGTTGAGATTGCTGAGGTCAGCGCGTTTTTCGCACTGCTTTTCTCCGTGACTGCCCTGTAGTATTCTTCTATTATTTCTTCATCGGTGATGTTTAATTGAATGCAGCTTAATGGGCGTACTTCTGGATTTCTAACCTCTATTAGTAAGTTGCTTAGCTTTGAGGTTCCGCTTTTAATTGCCTTCATCGCTATTTTTAGGGTTTTCAGAATGGCTTCTGGTATGGTTTTGGATTTTATTGTTATCGGTTTCCCACTGAAGTTTATTTTCATTCCTCCTACTTCAGCATCTCTTCCTCGTGCTCCTTCAAGTATTTTGTTGATTGCTTAACGTCAGCAAATAGTTTTCTAACTTCCTCCACATCTTCAGGCAGCACTTCTTCTCTTCTATTTCTTCGGGCTACTATTTGGGCGGGTGTGAGCATTTGGACGACGTATCTTAGGGAGGTTTCTTCTCCTATTTTAGTTAGCTCTTCCAGGGCTTTTTCACTTAGCTTAACTCCTTCTTCGCTGGCTCTTATCTTGAGTATTTCTCTGATTTCTTCAGCTTCGTACTTTCTTGTCGTTATTATCATCAACCTGTCGAGTATGTCCAACGGTATGCCGTGGGGGGATTTTATGTCTGTTCCTCTTATTTTGGTTATTCCTCTGTTGGTTGCTAGTATTATTATTGGCGCTAGCTCGCCTTCCATTGCTCTGCCTAGGAATGAGAATGCTTCAATGTCTAGGGCTGAAGCTTCATCTATGAACATGACTCCTGGAATTATTTCTGCTCTTCCTTCATCAACCCACTTTTTAACTAGGTTGTCTACTTCCTGCCTTACGTCTGGCGGTATCTCCTTTTCTTCTCTTCCTCCGAATAGTAGGCTGAATATTCCCCCTGACCTGCTGTGCATCCTCACATCTAGGTCGTGGAGAGTAATTGTGTAGACGAACTCCTTTTCCTTGAGGACTGCGCCTTCCGGCATTGGTACTTGTGCTTCTGCCTCAATGTCGTATTTTGGGCCTTCATAGTCCTTGCATTTTCCAAGCTTGGTTACCCTGCCTGTTTCTGCGTCGATCCATATTACGTCTCCAACGCTTATTCCGCGGGATATTAGTTCCATTGCTATTGATGATCCTACTGTTAATGTTTTTTCTTCACTTTTGGTTTTTAGTTTTAGTTTGGCGCTTTCAGGTATTTGCTGATATGGGTTGTATGGGTGTCTTGTCATTTTTAGGTCTAGGTCTGATACCATTCCTTCATAGACCTTTCTGAATTCATGAATTCTAACTCCTATTGCTTTTCTCATGGCTTGCATCAGCACTTCCGTCTTTTTTAGCTCGCTTGAATATATTTCTGAGCCGGAAATTGCTATGAATGGCACGTCTTCGCCCAATTCTTTTGCTATTGCAACTGCAATTGCGGTTTTTCCAGTGCCTGGGGGGCCAGCTAGCAGTATGCCTCTTCCCGCCATTTTGCCTTGTTTTATTAGTTCGACGATTATTCCCGCTGCTTCTCTAGCTTCTATTTGTCCAACCATTCCATCTGCTTTCATGAGTGCTTTTCCGTTTTTCAGCCCTAATCCTTTGATGTGGCTGTGAGCTCCAACTCTTATGAATCCTACTTCCCTAATTGTAACTGCCATTAATCTCCCTCCACTTTAACCCAATTGTAGGCACCATAAGGTAGAACTAAAATTCTGCGCTTATTTTTTACTTCTTCATTCACGGTGCTTTGTAGGTCCTCTATTGGTTCGAATCCTAGGTTGCTTATCTGCTCGCGGTTTAGGCCTTTAGTGTATACGAGTATCTTCTTTCTTTTTTCAATTATTAGGTGATATTTTTTGTAAAGTATTGCGCCCATGATGCTTTCAATTTTTCCGCTTATGATGTCCTTTAAAATTTGCTCGCGGCTCTTGTTCTTGCTGCGCACTTCATGGAGGTACTCTTCCAGCTCGGGCCATTGGGTGCCGAGCGGACATGCTGCCACGAGAATTATTGTTCCTCCATCTTTGCATATTGCGTCTGCCATGAATATTGCTTTAACCGCCTGGACAAAGTCTATGTCTTCGGTTCCACCAGGGGAGATAATTATGAGATCTGCTTTGCATTCGATTTTCCTCTCATATATTTCTCTGCACAGTTTTACTCCGGATCGATGGGCTTTGATGGGATGTCCTGAGAATGCCTTTACGACTCTTCCGTCTGCCGTCATTACGAAGTTTATTATCGCATTTAATTCGCCGATTAACCCTGCTTCGTCGATGTCTTTGCGTACTGGGTTTTCAGTCATGCTTCCGATTTTTGCTTTTGGGGATATGAAGAGGGAGTGATTCCTATTTATTGTTAAGTACGATGATATTCCTGGGAGGAGAATTTTGCAGCCGCCGGTAAATCCTGCGACTTCGGAGGGAAATATTGATCCTATGCCTATCCTTATATCCGCGTTTGCAGCTAAGCTGTTTATCCACACTGGCGTTCCAAGGCTGGTTAGGCCTTTGAAAGTGTAGTCGCCGTGATATGCGTCGTGCATGGTGAAGCTGTATTTTTCCAGTATTTCCCGGCTTACCTTCTTCTCTAGGAAGTGTGGAGGTGGTGGTTCGTGGGTTCCTTTTGCATAAATTACTTCGACGCTTCCTCCTCTAGCTTCAATTTCATTGATGATTATTGGTAGAACTTCCTTGGTTGGAGTTGGGCGGGTGTGGTCATCTATGAGTATTGCTACTCTACTGCCCTCATCCACTTTTTTCATGATTCTTTTAAAGTAGCTGTTTCTTAATGCTCTTTTCACTTCGCTTTCAATGCTTCTGGCTTCAACTGGCTTGGGCGTTATTACTTGTACGTGTTGATCGTCTGGGAGCTCTACTGTAATGTTCTCTTTCATAACGTTGAAGGGCATCTCAACTTTCATTGTTGAGGTTCCCCCATGAAGCGGTGGAACCACTATCTTAATAAGCGAAAATGTGGTTCCTACTTTAAAAAATTAGGGTGTTTGCCATGCGCTTTAGCGACAAGGTTAAGGGTGCGCAGGTAGCCTTCACATTTAGGGATCTAATAATTTTGCCGGGTAAGGCTTACTTCGAGCCTAGGGAAGTTGACCTGAAGACGATGGTGACTACGAATTATCAATTGAACATTCCGTTTGTCTCATCTCCCATGGATACTGTGACTGAAAGTGAGATGGCAATAGCTTTAGCTAGGCTTGGTGGTTTGGGGGTGCTTCACAGGAATTGCAGCGTTGAAGAGCAAGTTGAGATGGCTAGGCAGGTTAGGAGGGCTGAGTCTTTCATTATTAGGGATGTTATCACCGTTAGTCCTGATGATGAGGTTGAGCGGGCTCTTGAGTTGATGAGGCGCTTCTCCATTTCCGGCTTTCCCGTAGTTGATGATGGTAAGCTTGTGGGTATACTTACTGGAAGGGATGTTCGCTTTGCTGATCCTAAGCTGAAAATTAGGGAGGTGATGACTAGAGAAGTTGTAACTGCATCGCCTTCAATAACTATTGAGGAGGCTAAGAAGCTTCTTCATAAGTATAGGATTGAGAAGCTTCCAGTTGTTGATGATGATGGCAGGCTTGTTGGCTTAATAACCTTCAAGGACATAAGGGCTAGGGAGAAGTTTCCCAATGCAGCTAGAAATGAGGAAGGTCAACTTTTATGCGCAGCTGCCATTTCGCCTTTCGACTTGGAGAGAGCCAAAGCTTTGGATAAGTACGTTGACATTTTGGTGGTTGATGTAGCTCACTTCCATAATGAGAACGTAATGCGTGCAGCGAGGAAGCTCGTTAAGAATGTGAATGCTGATGTGATTGTGGGCAACATAGGTACCTATGAGGCTGCCGTTGACGTTATAACTGGAATTGACGGGGTAGCTGGTTTGAGGGTGGGCATCGCGTCGGGATCGATATGCTCTACGTATGAGGTGACTAAAGCTGGGGCTCCAACGCTCTTTGCTACTGTTCAGGTTGCCGACGCGCTTGAAGACTATGGCGTTAAGCTCCCAATAATAGCTGATGGTGGAATTAGGTCGTCGGGAGACATTGCATTGGCGCTTGCGCTGGGGGCTTGGGCTGCCATGATGGGGAACATCTTTGCGGGCTGTAGGGAGGCTCCTGGAACTTTAGTTGCTATTGGCGGTAGGTATTATAAGCAGTATAGGGGGATGGCTAGTAGGTCGGCAAGAGCTAAGCGGTACGCGTTGGATAGGTATTCCGTGCCTTCCAAGGATATTGCTGAAGGCGTTGAGGGCTGGGTTCCCTATAGAGGTGATGTAGCGAGCGTTGTGGCTGAGCTTGTTGCTGGGCTGAAAGCTGCGATGGGCTATGCTGGCTGTAGAAGTATTGCAGAGCTTTGGGAAAAAGCTAGGGTTGCTTGGCTTACGCATTTAGGCGCTGAGGAGATGAAGCCCCACGGGATTTACTTGCCTGGGGAGTTTCATAGGTCTAGCATGTGAACTACTGCTTTGCTCGAGCTCGTTGCTGGTTTAAATCTACTCTATGTCTATGTTTTCTGCTGGAAATCCAAGTTCAATTAGCAGTTCCTTTACTCTGGCTTTGTGATTTCCCTGTAGCTCAATTCTGCCGTTTTTTGCTGTTCCGCCGCATGCTAGCTTGCTTTTTAGGATGGCTGCGATTTCATAGAGGTCGACGTCTTTGTCCATGATGCCATCTATTATTGTGACTTCCCTACCCCACTTTCTCTTCTCAACTTTAACTTTGATTCTCTGCTGTTCCCTTGCTATTGATTGGCAAACGCACAGGTCCTTTGGCAGCCCGCAAATTGGGCATATGTCGCTCGTAGGCATATATCTCTCAAGCTCCAGTGAAAATTACTTGCACTTACCTCTTATAAGCCTTTACTTGCATAAACGTCAGAGATATATTCGACTTGCTGCAGTCATAGTGTGGTGAGGTGAATGCCGTATAAGTGTGGTAGGTGCGGGTATGTTATAAGCGACTTGAGGGAGTTTGAATCTATACCTGGCATGCGTTGCCCGATATGCAATTACAGGATTTTCTATAAGGTTAGACCTCCAATTGTTAAGAGGTTGAAAGTCTAGTTCTGTGAATTAAGCAACA
>QMQW01000024.1 GCA_003650625.1 Thermoproteota archaeon
AGAGATAGATATTGAGAAGCCATTCCAAGAATCCTCTTAATTCTCAAGCGAGATCTAGCATCACTGGCATTCATCTGAATTAGCTCAAGATTATACTCGATAGCTGCAACTTCAACAGTTAAAGTCTTACCAACGCCAGGGGGACCCCAAAGGAAAGCAGCGTTCTCTACATTAGCACCTTTAAGCCTCTTCTCCAGCCACGTTCTAAACTCCAAAATAGCAGCCTTATTTCCAATAATTTCGGAGAAGCGTCTAGGCTTATACTTCACTACCCATAAAGTAGCAACTGCACTCATTAACTACCCCTCAGCTTCTCGCCGAAAAGCGCAAAGTATGCTAGAAGTGCGCTAAGTTGCACCTCTTCATCTGCTCCCTCAACCATTCTAAAGTTTATCTCTCCAATTCTATCTGCAAGCTTAACCTTAGCTTCTTCCGGAATCTTTAAGGCAAATACTTCTCTATGTATCTGTCTCACTAAATCAACCCCTGAAAGGCCATAAGCAATCATAAGCTCCCTCAGCTTCTCCCTAGCCTTGATGAAATTACCGCTTAAAGCAAGATGCAGCATCTCCCTAATTTCAACTGGACTTGCCCTCCCGACAACTCTAAACACTGCCTTTTCATCTACAACTCCGAGAGCAGCTGCAGCTTGGAGAGAATTTATAGCGCGCCTCAAATCGCCTTCAGCCACGTACAATATTGCTTTAAGCCCATCCTCCCTCAAGTCAACGCCTTCCTTCTCAGCGATAAACCTAATTCTTACTGCAATATCCTCATCACTTAAGGGCTGGAACCTAAATATAGCACACCTAGACTGAATAGGCTCAATTATCTTGCTCGAGTAATTCGCAATCAATATGAAGCGACAAGTCCTAGTGTAAAGCTCCATGGTTCTCCTCAGCGCTTGCTGAGCATCCGCAGTCATGTTGTCAGCCTCGTCGAGAATTATTATCTTGAAAGGCACATCTCCAATGGCCATTGTTCGAGCATAGTCCTTAACTCGCTCCCTAACAATCTGAATACCCCTCTCGTCAGAAGCGTTCAGCTCCAAGACGTTTTGTCTCCAATTTTCACCATAAAGCTCATGGGATAATGCTAGAGCAACAGTCGTCTTACCAGTTCCAGGAGGCCCTGCGAAAAGCATATGCGGAATATTTCTAGTTTTAACGAACTGCTTGACCCTCTCAACGACATCCTTCTGATTAACGACCTCATCCAGATACTTCGGCCTGTACTTCTCAGTCCAAAGCAACATCGTTGCGTCAACTGACACAGCTAAATCACCAACTTAACATTGACATTCAACATTCATATTAAATTAACCCGACAACCACAAAAAATGAGAGTGAGAAAACTTAATACTCAGCAGAAAGTAAATGAAAATGCACGGTGTTTCAAATGTTCAATCAAGTAGTTAAAGCATCTAAAGTGAACTACAATACAAGCTTAATTAAAGTCACAGTTAGAAATGCTAGACCTCCAATTGAGATTGGAGGTGCAAGAATAGATTTAGGAGCTGAAGGAATGGAAATTCAGCTCCCAAGGTGGGTAGCCCTCAAGCTTGCCGAGCTAGGCATAGTTGAAATAAAAAGCACCGATGAAATAAGCTTGAGAGACCTTTTAAGGATACTTTGGCGCGAAACCCGTGAAATAAATTTAACTGAAATTGACCCGAACTTTTATCCTAAACTTCAAAACCGCTTGAAGAAGCTGAGGGAGGAAGCAAATAAAAGCCCTCTGCCCGAGCTTATTCAAGATTTAAGGAGATTCGAAGTTACCGCTCAAGATATAATTAACTGTAGAGTGCAAAAAATAGTTCAAGCAGCAATATGCGAGTCCCTGCCGATTAATGTCCTCGAAGCAATGACAATAGAAGAGAAAGCACTTCTACGTGAAATATCACGGTTGGTTGAAAGGTGGAAAAGGCAGATGCTAGCTTTAGAGGAGGAGTAGGCATGGTAATCGAGCTCATCGAGCAAGACCCTAGGGAGCGATTCGCAAACTTCTTCAAATCCTATCAAACCCCAGATGGCGAGTACAAATATAGGAAAAGGCTTAGCCAAATGGCAATAACTGGACAGAAATCGTTGACAGTAGATTTTGAAGATCTAATGCAATTCGACCACGAGCTAGCCGAGCTACTCATAGAAAAACCGACGAGATACCTGGAGGCCGCATCATACGCAGTTGGAGACGTAATGAGAATAGTCAACTTGAACTACGCAATGAAAGTCAGAGAATTCAAAGCCAGATTCAGACGGCTACCAGGACTAACTCCACTACGAAAAATTCGAGCCGAACACCTAGGAAAGCTAATAATGATTGAAGGAATATTGACGAGAGCATCTTCAGTAAAACAGCAATTGGTTAAAGGAGTATTTGAATGCCCAAAATGCGGCACGAAAATGCAAATTGAAAGCAAGGGAGAAGGGGAGAGAGTATCTCCACCAGATAGGTGCTCAAACCCAGACTGCAGAAGTAGGGGGCCATTCAAGCTCTTACTAGAAGAATCATCGTTCATAGACTGGCAAAGACTCACCATCCAAGAAAAGCCAGAGGAACTCCCTCCGGGCCAGCTGCCAAGATCCATAGATGCAATAGCAAGAGGAGATATTGTAGACGTAGCTAGGCCAGGAGATAGAGTAATAGTTGTTGGAGTACTCAAACCTAGACCAGAATATTCGCCTAGAGGAAGATTAACAACCTACAGACCAATACTCGAAATAAACTCGATAGACGTATCCGAAAAAGGCCTTGAAGAAATAGAAATAACCCCCGAAGACGAGGAAAAAATTAAAGAGCTGGCTAAAGACCCCTTCATCCACCAAAAGATCATCCAATCAATAGCCCCATCAATATACGGCTACGAGGAAATCAAAGAAGGAATAGCATACCTACTCTTCGGCGGAGTCCCCAAACAACTACCAGATGGAGTGAGAATTAGAGGAGACATAAATATACTGCTAGTAGGAGATCCAGGAACAGCCAAAAGCCAACTCCTCCAATACGTAGCCAGAATTGCGCCCAGAGGAATATACACTTCAGGTAAAGGCTCAACTGCAGCAGGACTAACAGCAGCGGTAGTTAGAGATAAAGTGACTGGTGACTGGTACCTAGAAGCAGGAGCACTAGTGCTAGCAGATGGTGGAGTAGCATGCATAGACGAAATAGATAAAATGAGAAGCGAAGACAGAGTAGCAATGCACGAAGCCATGGAGCAGCAGACAGTAAGCATAGCTAAAGCTGGAATAGTTGCAACACTAAATGCAAGAACAGCAATTCTAGCAGCGGCAAATCCAGCTTTAGGTAGATTCGTACAGCAAAAATCAGTAGCCGAGAACGTAAATCTGCCAGTAACCATACTCTCCAGATTCGACCTAATATTCCCCATAATAGACAGGCCAAGCCCAACAATAGATGAAAAAATGTCAGATCACATACTAAAGCTACACCAGACAAGAGGCTACGTCGGTGCACCACCAATTCCACCAGACCTTCTCAAGAAGTACATAAGCTATGCAAGAAAATACGTAGTTCCAAGATTAACTCCAGAAGCTGCTGAAAGAATAAAGAAATTCTACATAGAAATGAGAGGCAAAGGATCTGTGGGAGAAAAGGAAAGCATACCAATAACTCCAAGGCAGCTTGAAGCATTAGTGAGAATGGCTGAAGCAAGAGCTAAAATGGCATTGAGAGACGAAGTCACAGTTGAAGATGCTGAAGCAGCAATAAGCCTAATGACCTACGTACTAGAAAGAACAGCATACGATAGAGAAGCAGGAATAATAGACATAGACATGATAATGACAGGAAAGCCCAGATCCCAGCGCGAAAAGCTGATGAAGCTAATGGACATCATCAGAGAGAAAGTAAGGGAAATAGGAGGAGCAGTAAGCCGAGAGGAAATAGTAAACGCAGCAGTTGAGGAAGGATTAGATAGAAAATTCGTGGAAACGTCAATAGATAGAATGCTTAGAGAAGGACTACTATATGAGCAGAGGCCAGGATACATAATGCCCACATAGCGGAGGGTCAATAAATACTAGTTGAAGAACTCCCAATACCCAAGGTGATCAAAACAATACTGAAAAACCAAGGAATAGAAAGGCTATATCCACCACAAGAAGAAGCAGTTAAGGCAGGAGCCTTAAATGGAGCCAACTTGGTACTAGCCATACCAACAGCAGCAGGCAAAACTCTCGTCGCAGAGCTAGCAATGACAAAGCAAATACTTGAAAAAGGAGGAAAAGCACTATACCTCGTCCCACTAAGAGCATTAGCTGCAGAGAAATATGAAGAATTCAAAAAGTACGAGGAAGCAGGAATAAAAGTTGCTATCAGCACTGGGGACTACGACAGTAGCGACCCTTGGCTGGCAAACTACGACATTATAGTAGTCACAAATGAAAAGGCAGACAGCCTACTTAGACACAGGGCACCATGGATAGAAGATATTACGATAGTAGTTGCAGATGAAATACACTTAATAAACGACCCATCAAGAGGACCAACCCTAGAAATGGTTCTTGCAAGACTAAGTCAGGTAAATCCTGAAGCTCAAAGAATAGCTTTAAGCGCAACAATAAGAAATGCAGAGGAAATCGCGGAGTGGCTCAATGCAAAGCTCATAAAAAGCGAGTGGAGGCCAATACCCCTCAAAAAGGGAGTATACTGTAGAGGAACAATAATATTCGACGACGGGACAATTGCAGAGCTGAAAAAGGCTACAAAGGAGCCTTGCGAGATCATCACCATGGACACCTTGGAAAATGGAGGTCAAGTGCTAGTATTCACAAACACGAGGCAGAACGCCATGAAAATGGCGCTTAAACTCGCGCCAGTAGTTTCAAGGTACCTGAATAGGCGTGAAAAAGTAGAGCTCAGGGAAATTGCTGAAGAAGTGCTGAGGAGAGGGGAAGTCACGAGAATAAGCGAGCAGCTAGCAACCTGCATAATGAATGGAACGGCATTCCACCATGCAGGCCTAATTTATGACCATAGAAAAATAGTTGAAGATGCATTCAGGAACTTCAAAATCAAAGTAGTATGCGCCACACCCACACTAGCAGCCGGAGTAAATCTACCAGCTAGAAGAGTTGTCATAAGGCACTATTATAGGTACGACTTCAGCTTCGGCCACCGCCCCATACCAGTACTTGAATTTCATCAAATGGCAGGCAGAGCAGGCCGGCCAAAATACGACAAATATGGTGAAGCAATTTTAATTGCAAAAACGCCAGATGAAAGAAACTTTCTCCTCGAAAACTACATTAAAGCATCGCCTGAAATGATATGGTCGAAGCTAGCTGCAGAGCCAGCTCTGAGGTCACACATACTTGCAATCATAGCTACTGAATTCGCCAAGACTGATAAAGGCTTACTTGAATTCCTAAGCCATACCTTCTACTACTACCAGTATGGAGGAAGCAGCTACATAAACACGGTCATAAGGAGAGTGCTCAGCTTCCTAGAGTCAAATGAAATGATCACTGAAGATGGCGAATACTTGAATGCAACCAAACTAGGCAAAAGGGTGTCCGAACTTTACATAGATCCGCTAACCGCAGTTTACATAAGGAAGGGACTTGAAAGCAAATCTACTTCAACCCCACTAGGATACTTACACCTAATAGCATACACGCCGGACATGCCGAAGCTCTTTCTACGAAGAGGAGATAGGAGGAAGCTCACCGAAATAGTGATTGCTAGAAGCAACGAATTCCTAATCAAACCACCCGACATGTACGAAGAACCAGACGAGTATGAGTACTTCCTAGCTGCCCTTAAAGGAGCTCTAGCACTCATCGATTGGATAAATGAAGAGCGGGAAGACGCAATTATAGAGAAATACGATGTTGGGTCTGGAGACATATACGCATTAGCTTCCACAGCCAGATGGCTACTGTACTCCGCAGCAGAACTCAGCAGCCTACTTAAACTACAAAGCCACGTGAAAAAACTGAAAAAGCTCATGCTAAGAGTGGAATATGGATGCAAAGAAGAG
>QMQW01000025.1 GCA_003650625.1 Thermoproteota archaeon
CTAGCAGTTCCTTAAGCATAAAGGCAATGCTATTCTTGGAGGACAATAACGGTGACGATGCTTTTGATTTCCATGAGAAGGGGTACTTGATAATTTACATTGACTCAAACCAAGTTGATGTAACGTCAAGAGCGAGCATTCTCATTGAAATTAGACCTGAGAAGAGCGCGGCCTTGACTATTGAGTTCGTCATTCCCGCAAATCTGCCGGCTTCTAGCGATAATACTTACATACCAATAGTCTAGTTGCTAGCAATTTCACCTCTTTCTTTTTTTGAGGTGATGTATGGTGAGCAATGAAGAGTTGGATGATCTCAAATATGAAGTTGAGGAGTTGAAGAAGGCTGTAAATGAGCTGAAGAATGCGATTGTAGATATTAGAGCTGCCATAAGTGAGCTTGAAAATCCATTTAACTTGCTTAGGGCTTTCCCTACGATAAATGATTTGAGTGCTTTAGCTCGTGGGGAGGGAAAGAAAAGCGAGTCTAAGGAGAGGAGTGCTGAGAGGGAAGTTGAAGAGCAGGAGCCTAAGAAGGAGGAGATTAGGGAAAGTAAAGATAATCTACATGTTATTAATGCTATTTTTCCAAGGCCCACCGACTTTGAAGAGGGTTTTTCGATTTTAAAGTGGACTTGGGCTCTTATGGATGCTGGGATGACTAAGGAAGACATGGTTAACATTACTAAGTACTGTGAAAGAATGGGGTACTTGCCTCTTGGGGCTAGTGAGCTCGTGGAGTATGTTGTTGAGCCAATGTTCAAAGCTAGGCTTGGAGGTTTAACCTTAGATGAATTTCTCTTGATAATTTATAGTGCTGCGAAGGCTTCGGGATTGAAGTTGGAGATTAAGCGTCTTGACGATATGGCTTTCTCGCTTCTGCGTAAGATCCTAAAGAAAATTGATAACAGCGTTGAAAGGTGATTTCAATGGGCTTTTCAACTACTTTCAGCGAGGTAATATTCTTAATTGCTTCGGTTGTATTGGCAAGTGGAACTTCAGCGTATATCCTTTATATGGGAGGCTTATTGCAGAGCAACATGCTTCAAATCGTCAGTGATGTTAGAACATCTCTTTCAATTCAAGTGGAAATCGTTTATGCTACGGTGCAGACTTCGCCTCAGCCTCACTTCATTCTATATGTGAAGAATGTTGGTAAGCTGCCAATAGTGGACTATGAAAGCTTGGATGTCTATGTTGGGGAGTATGGAAAGGCAGTTTACTTCAGGTTTAGTAGCACTCCGAGCGACGGCTTCTTCACTGTGGAGGATTCTGATGGAGATGGTGTTTGGGAGGTTGGGGAAACCGCTGTGATTAGAGCCTATACTTCGGATATTTCAGGACAAGTATTTGAGGCTAGGGTTAAGCCTTTTAAGAGTATCGCTAGCATTTACGTATTTCCCAGCCCACCGTGAGGTGAGCATCGGTGGGTTTTTCAGTTTCACTTTCATCTGCCATTGTGATTATGTCTCTTACAGTTTTTCTGATTTTTTCAGCTGCTATTCTTTTTGTTGATTGGCTTGAATTTTACGCAGTGGAAAGGGAGTATTCTGGGAGGTTGCGCTGTAAGCTTGATGCTTTGATTGAGCTTGAAATTAGTGGCATTTATAATAATTCTGTCAATTTGCTGGTTAGGAACGTGGGTGCTAGGACAATTTTCCTTGTAATGGGAAATTATTCTTGGTGCAGCGTGGTCATTTCCTATTATGATGATGGTGGAGTTTGGAGGAGCTACTTAATAGATGATTATGGGGTTTTGTGGGTTAGGGTTTCAAGTTCCAATGTTACTTTCAGCTTTGAATCTCACTCATACATAAATCCTGGTGAGGAGGCTCTCATTGAGGTTTATTTGCCTAATGGGGCTTCCCGGATTCCCGTTGGCAGTGTTGTCATAGCTGTATTTGCTACGCATTATGGAACTGTAGCTAGTGCTGAGGGGGTGAGAAAATCGTGAGGATAATTAGCCTTGGTGTGCCTGAGCTCGATAGGAGCCTTGGCGGAGGAATTCCTCATCCAAGTTTGACGTCGATTGAGGGTGAGCATGGCTCTGGCAAGACTGTATTTTCGCAGCAAATTGCTTTTTCAATGCTTAGGGATGGAATGCGGGTATGCGTGATATCTACTGAGAGTACTATTAGGGAGTATTTGAAAATGATGAAGTCGGTTAAGCTTGATGCTACCGACTACTTCATTTCAGGAGCATTCAAGTTTTACTCCCTACATGTTAGGGGTGGAAAGTGGAGCGAGTATCTGTTTCCGCTTTTCCTTCGAGTTGTCGTGAACTTCCTTGAAGTTAAGAGCTCTGCATATGACTGCGTTGTCATAGATGACTTGAGTGCTCTTTCATTGGGAGTAAAGAGCTCGGAATTCTTGACGTTTATCACTAGAATGAAAAACTTGACTTCTGAAGGGAAAACGATTGTGCTTACTTTCCATCCAAAGTTTCTTCGCGAAGAAATTGTAAGGAATTTGAAGGCTAGTAGTGATGTGTATTTTAGGCTTCGTAATGCGTCTTTCGGAACATTTCAAGTTAAGGTTCTTGAAATTGTCAAGCTTTGGGGTAGTAGTGGAGAGCGTAAGGCAACTGTAACGCTTGAGGTGAATCCGAGCCTAGGCTTGAGGGTTTTGCCGATTCAGGAGGTGAGCATATGAGCCTTGGAATGCTGAGGAGCCTGCTTAGCATCGGCGACAGAGTTAAAAGGCGATTATTCAATGTTAATGTTTCCAATCCGCTGGAAGTGCCTATACCGGAAAATTTAGATGAGGCGGTTAAGGCCCATCCGCACTTGCAGGATTACTTAAGTAAGCTTAAGAGCAAGCCTGCTTACGCTAAAAGGCTTAATTTAGCTGACAGCTTTTCCCTTCAGAATGTTATTTATCCTGTTGGTCAGGGCATTTTCATTCATGTGAATTTAACTGGGGGTGAAAGGAGATATAATGTCATTGAGCCAGCTAGACCTCCTCCATGGATGCTGGAGAAGATTGAAACTTGGATTGCAAGGGTGATTGCTGATAAGGGAATAGAGTTTGAGGAGAGTGAGAAGGCTAAGATTATAATTTCATGCTTCAATGAGGCTTTGAAGAAAAGCAAAATAAAGTTAGGCAAGGCTGATAGGGATCGCCTGTTATATCACCTTTTAAGAGAGAAGATTGGTCATGGTTTTTTAGATCCATTTTTGCTGGATGAGTGGCTCGAAGACATAGGTATTCCGGGTGCAGGTCCAATTTTCGTTTATCATAGAATTTACGGGTATTTGGAGTCGAATAGAAGTATAAGCAAGGATGATATTGATAAGCTTTTAAGGAGCATTGCTGAGCGGTATGGGAAAGTTCTCAGCTATGCTAATCCAATAATAGATATTCACTTGCCTGATGGAAGTAGGTTGAATGTTGTTTTTGGTGAGGATATAAGTCTGAGGGGCAGCAACTTTACGATAAGGAAATTCGCTAAGGAGCCAATATCTGTAGCTCATCTTGTTAGGTGGAATACGTTAACTGCTGAAATGGCTGCCTACATGTGGATGCTAATTGATGTTGGTATATCCTTTTTCGTGTGTGGTGAGACCGCCTCCGGAAAAACAACTACTCTAAATGCTTTGACGGCATTCATCAAGCCTGATTCTAAAATAGTTAGTATTGAAGAAACTCCTGAAGTTAGGCTTCCACATAAAAATTGGGTTAGGGAGGTAACTAGGCTCCATACTGGCAGCCCAGTTACCATGTTTGACCTCGTTAAGGCAGCTCTGAGGCAGAGGCCTGATTACATTATAATTGGTGAAATTAGAGGTGAGGAGGGTAGAGTTGCTTTTCAAGCGATAGCAACCGGCCATCCAGTTATATCTACAATGCACGCAGGTCACTTAGGGCAGCTTTTCCAAAGATTAACTTCAGATCCGATAAATGTCCCTAAAACCCAGATTGATGGCCTCAACTTAACCATATTTCAAGCTAGAATTGAAAGGCATGGCAAGTTCATTCGTAGAGTAACTTCAGTCAATGAAATTTTAGGTTTTAATGCGAATACTGGGAGATTGATGTTTCTTCCCAGCTTTCTCTACGATGCTGATGAGGATAAGCTACATTTCATTGGCTCCAGCTTTCTACTCGAAACTAAAGTTCTGCCTTTTAGAGGGTGGGGTAAAGATCGGCTGAATGAGCTATATGATGAAATCAATATGAGAGCTGCGATCATAGAATTTCTAGCGAAAAAGCACCCGAGCTACTTCGATGTTTTCAGGGCAGTTATAGAGGTTGAAAGGCGTGGACTTGACGTAGTATATAGGAGGGTGAAGGCAGGTAAAGCTCCATGGGAAGGTTAACTGCAATTTTAGGGATTTCAGCAATTCTATCGTCAATAATTCCATTTTACTTTTTTTGGCAAATGGACTTAGTTAATGGAGGGCTCACTTCTCTTCTCCCACTGCTTCTGGGAACGTTGACCTACGCGAGTGGTAGGAAGGAGAAGGTTGGAAAGCTAGATAAGATGATTGTTACCGCCGTCATTCACATGTATGCGGTTTCCTTGGGTGAAGTGGGGTCGCTTGACATCATAGATGCTGTTGCAAGTTCACCTGAATATGGAAAGTACTGCAGAATATTTAAAACTGTCAAGGATTTGGCTGTGGGTTTTGGTCATGGATTGACTAAGGCTTTAACTTCAGTTGCAAAGGCAGTTAAGCCTCCTCTGAGAGATGTTCTTATTAGAATGACTGAAGCATTCTCAACTACAACTCCAAGAGATTTTCTCGAGCTTGAATCATCTACGATATTGGAGGAGTTTTCCGGCTATTACACTAGGTCTCTTGAGTCCCTAAAGGTTATAGGTGGCGTGTTTAGCACTTTTCAGAGCATTTCGATATTCATTGTTTTGACTGTTGCGATATTAACGATATTTACTGCAAATGAGTATGTGATTCCATTTGCCTACGCTGTCAGCGTTATTGCTATTGTTTTCATGGTAGTTGCGCTTAAAGTTGTTGCACCTAAGGAAACTTTAGTTTATGTTGGAGATGCTCCTCCCCATGCATATAAGCTTTTTAAAGCTACTTTAGCTTTGGTGCCTGCTTCCTTCGTATTAGCGCTGGCAGCTCAAAGCTATGACTTGTCGCTAGCATTGTTGATTCCAGGAGTCCTCATGCTTGCTCCAGGATTACTGGCTTATAAGGTTGAGAAGAGCGTCTTAAGCCTTGACGAGTACTATCCCTCCTTCATTAAGGCTTTAGGTGAGAACTTGGCGTCTACGCTTAATTTAAGGGCAGCTCTCGAGTATGCTGCTCACATTCAATTAGGTCCTCTTGGTAAACTCGTAAGGAATGTTATAGTGTGGCTGAAACTGGGTATAACTTATGAGAAGTCGCTGAAGTTAATGGCACTCGAATCTGGTTCACATTTACTCTACATATTTAATAAAATTTTGTCAGATACATTAAAAAGCGGAAGTCCTCCGCTTGAAGTAAGTAAGTTGCTTGCTAATACTGCTATTAGGTTTTTGGAGTTCAGGAAAAGGCGCATATCGACTGCTAAGGGAATTGAAACTGCAATTTTAATTCTTCAGCCTATATCTGTTTTCATCCTTGTAACTATTGCTGGACTGCTAGGTTTCTTTGGTGAGCTTCTAACTCCAACCACCTACTTCCCATTTTACTCAATTCCAACCGATTTGATTGAGCTGGGAAACATCTTTCTCGTCTTTTCGCTTGCTTTGACAAATGCATATGCAATAATTGTGAGTAGGGGTGGATTTAAAGGAACTTTCTTTCTTTATGCTTCTATATTGCTGATAATTAGTTGGGCTTCAGGGTTTTCAGC
>QMQW01000026.1 GCA_003650625.1 Thermoproteota archaeon
AGGGATGGGCCGCCGAAGTTCATTGGATTGCCGAGAGGCTGCCCCTCGCCCACAACTATGTCGGCGCCATAATCTCCAGGAGCCTTTAAAACTCCAAGTGAAATCGGATCCACTCCAACGATGTAGAGTGCTCCAGCCCTATGAGCTATGGAGGCTACCTCCTCAACATTCACCTCAATCAAGCCAAAGTATGAGGGGTTCTCCACATAAACAGCAGCAACTTCGCTTGAAGCGGCATCCTCCAGCGAATTCAAGTCCAATAAGCCAGTCTCCCTATCATACTCCACCTCAACAACCTCTATGCCGTGAGGGCTAGTGTAAGTTTTAAGTACGAACTTCCGATCAGGGTGAATAGCCCTCGGAACAACTATCTTCCTCCTCCTCGTCACCCTAACAGCCATGAGGGCGGCTTCAGCCAACGCTGAAGCCCAATCATACATTGAAGCGTTAGCCACATCCATTCCAGTGAGCTCGCAAATCAAACTCTGATACTCAAAAAGCGCTTGAAGCATTCCCTGCGACACTTCAGGCTGATATGGAGTGTAGGAAGTTAAGAACTCCGACCTCCTAACAATCTCCTTAACAAGCGAAGGCACGTAGTGAGGCCAGCAGCCTGCTCCCAAGAATATCGGCATCTCCAATGCATTCACGTTCTTCGACAGAACTCTGCGAATAAACCTGTAAACCTCCCACTCAGACATTGGGCCCGGAACCTTTAGGTCGCGGTTCAACCTAATGCTCTCGGGAACATCAGCGTAGAGCCCATCAACATCGCTAACCCCAATTTCCCTCAACATCTCCTCCTTAACCTTAGGAGCAGAGTTCGGCAAATATGGGTGAGTGAACCCCCTGCTCAACCCTCAGTCACCGAGAAAACTATTGCGCAAATAGCTTAAAACCTATTCATTCCGGAGAAGCGAAACAGCTAATTAAAAGCCTCAAGCTGAGAAGAATATACTTCAGCAGCTTCACGCCGATGCTCGGCACGCCCCTCGAAAATTGGAGGAGATGCCCGAAAAGCAGGGAGCACAGCCTATACCAAGCTTCATTCCCAATGAGAAACTACGGATTCACCCTCGAAGACCTAAAACCATACTAAATGAAAGCGAAACGCTGCCAAAAGGAAACTCAAAGCTAGCATACGCAAAGGCAAATCCCAACTAGTGTCCAGTCAACCCGGCAAGCGCAAAGCTAAAGGAATTACTGAAAGTACCTGGAATGGGACCAAAGTCAGCCGGGAAAATCCTAAAGCTCAGAAAGGAAGGGAAGGAGGCCTGGACGTTCAAGGACGTAGCCGACATAGTTGGAGTGGGGAGGGCAAAGCTGGCAGCCCCACACCTGCATTTGAAGGGAAGGCGATGCTAAGCAAATACGCTTTTATTATCCTATACTGAAGAGGATATATTGCTAAAGATAAGTTGAGAGTATGGTGATTCCATGAAAAACTCAAAAATAGCAATCGCAGCAATAATAGCCATAGCACTCCTAATGCAAACCTGCATTCCAACCGAATCCCAAAGCCCAGCCAAGCTGACGATCACAAGATTAATAGACGTCCAGCAAAGCTACACCCTCATAATAGATGAGGTAACCGTAGCCCAAGGCAGCCTAAGCAACCTAACCATATACCTGCCAATACAGTATGAAAACAACACCTACGCCATAAGAGCAGTGGATTGGGAAGGCGAAGAGCTGGAAGTCAAAGTTCAAAGCACAGCAAACTACATGCAACTCAACGTTGAACTACCTCAAAAGCCAGCTCCCCTCAAGCTTAAAATCGAAATCTACATGATCAACCTACTCGCCCAAGCCGAGCATGATCTCGTCAAGCTAACCATCCCCCTCTACCCAACCCTACCCATAGAAGTGGAGTCCTGCTACGTAGAGGTCCTCCTACCCCAATGGACGAAAAGGGTTGAATCAGTCAATCCAAGTGCAAACGCCACCCTACTGAATGGAAGGTACTCGGTGAACTATACTAAAGCGCCGCTCCCAGCAATGATGGAGGAGCAACTTGAAGTAACATTCTCAGCAACCCTACATCAAGTTCGGTGCTTGAGCTTGACGAGGGAAGTTAAGGTAAATGGAGAGCTCGACATCCTAGACGCAATCAAATTCAAGAACGCAGGGTTCACCTCCATACCAAAAGCATATGGAGTCAACTTCACCCTACCCAAGGATGCAACCATAATTTCTGTAAAAGACGACTTCGGCGACCTCAAATTCAAAGTCCATGAAGCTGGAGATGAAAAAATCGTTAACGTCAAGCTAAGGATAAATCTGGAAAGCGGGTGGAAGTACGAAGTCTACATCCACTACAAGCTGCCAAGCTCAGGCTGGATTAAGGAGGAGGCGAACAAGGAGCTTTTAGTCCCCATGGACCCATTCTACAAGTTCCCAGTGGATCAACTCAAGGTAATAATTGACCTTCCTCCAGGCTCGGAGCTAAAGGCAACCCATGGAATGGAGCCAGCATCAGCCAATGGCAAAGTCATTTACGTAGCGCGCAAAGTAATAGGCGGCAGCTACCCACACAACGTGAAAGTGGAGTACACACCGCCGCCACTCAGAATTGAAATACCAACAAGCGTGCTAGCCGGAACTTTGATTGGAGCACTAATTGGAGCAGCAGTATACTTCAAGCGCTACGTGTTCAAAAAGCCCAAACCCCCAGTCGAAGCAGCCCCCACCTACCTTGAGGACCTCTACGGAGCATACATGGATAAACTCGAAATTCTAATCGACATGAAAAACCTCGAAGAAGCCTACAGAGCAAAAAGAATAGTGAAAAGAGCCTATAGAGCGAGAATGAGGGAGCTTAGAGAAGAGCTAAAGCAAGTCGACAGCAAGATAAGTCAACTCAAAGCCAAGGCACTGGCTGAAAACGCAAAGCTGCAAAGCATAATCAAGGAGCTCGAAGAAGCAGAAGCCGAGTACTCAGCAGCAATGATGAAATTGAGGGAGCTTGAAAGAAATTATGCTTCAAAGAAGATAACAAGAAGAGAATACGAAGAAGCAAGGAGAACTCTAGAGAAAGACGCAAGAAAAGCCAGAATGAAACTCGAAAGAAAGCTCGCAGACCTCCTAGAATTAGCCTCCTAACCGCTACTCTAAGCTAAAAAAGCTTAAAAACTAACTTAAAGCTAGAAGCATAAGGTGAAACTTATGCCAAAAGTTGTGGTAGACGAGGAAAAGTGCATCGGCTGCGGAACATGCGTTCAAGTATGCCCAATGGGAGTCTACGAACTAGTTGACGAGAAAGCCAAGCCAGTAAATGAAGATCAGTGCGTAGCCTGCAGAGCATGCGAAGCCCAGTGCCCAGTCCAAGCAATCACCATTGAGGAGTAAAATAAATCCACCCTTTTACCTCAACATTTTTATTCAATTTCAAATTCACAAACGCAGTCAGCTGACATCAGGCTCACGCTAAACGTATATTGCCCCTCGACGCAAAGTAGATTGAAATGCCATTCAAATGCATGAAATGCGGAAAATGCTGTAGAGAAACCGAAATGCCCCTAACGATGAGCGACATCAAGCGAATAACGTCGCTCGGATATAAGGTCAGCGAATTCGCCACATTCAACGGGGCGGCCTGGCGATTAAAGAACGTTGATGGACACTGCTTCTTCCTAAATCCAGAAACCAACGAATGCAAAATATACCCCCACAGGCCAGAAGGATGCAGAATATACCCTATAATATACATAGAAGGAGTTGGAGTTTCAGTCGACCCAGAATGCCCAGCAGCCCACACAGTAACTCCAGAGGAAATTGAAAAGGCAGCTCCAAAACTAATGAAACTAATTAGGGAGATAGAAGAGCCATGAAGAAAATCATTAAAGCATTAAAGAACCTCCTGCTCGAGCAAGCCTACTGCCCCCACTGCAAAGATTACGTAAGAGTAAAAGTCGAAACGCGCAGAAAAGGAAGAAAGATCGTCGAAATAAGATCCTGCACCCAATGCGGAAGAATAATTGAGGAAATTGTGAAAAATAAAGTTTAAAATGCCCTCACAAATTCCAAGTGCAGAAAGGAATAATTCAATGCAAAAATTAATTGGAGCCGCCCCCAAATAAAACTACGACAGGGTGATGCGAGAGTAGAGCCTTGAGCGGAAAAGCGAGCAAAAAGAACAAGAAGGACGAGTACTGGCTGATAGGAAATCCGCTTAGGCGAAGGATACTTGAAATCATAGCTGAAAGAGGGACAATAACCCCCTCAGAGCTGAGAAGAGAGCTGAACATAAGCTTTGGGACGCTCTACTACCACCTAAACTTGATGAAAAACTACTTAGAGCGCAACTCCAACAAGGAGCTGAAGCTCAGCCCAGAAGGGTGGCGAGCACTATCATACGTCAGCGAGCTGGAAGTACTGAGAAAATTCAAGCTCACAAGCCTAGTAACAATATTCGAAACTGGAAAGCGAACGACCCTCAGAGCAGCACTAGCAACCCTAACCATCGCCAGCTACATCGCAGCAGACCACCTGTACGGGCTGAAGACGAGCCTCATGATATCATTCTTCGAAAGCAGGCAAAGTCCAATACACCTATCCGCCCTCCACGTCCTAGGAAACTGGCTCACATTAACCTTAATAATGCTAGTACTAACCATCATACTCACAAGGAGAAAGCTAAGCCTAGCCGAAATTACAAACACGCTAATAGGCGTTGCTGCCTCCACATCCCCATGCCTACTATACCTTTGGTCAGCAATACTGGACAGCAGCTTCAGCCAATACGTGTTCGTAGCCTCCCAAGCATTAACCTGCATGATGATAATATCAATGCTCATAGGCACGCTTAAAATTGGAAGCGAAAAGGCAGCAATAATAACCCTCCTAACCATGTACAGCGCCCTCCTAGCCCTAGAAGCAGTAGCCACGTTCTTAATTTAGCTCTCGAATTATTCGAGAGCCACCTCGACTCAACTCGAGAAAATAAAGCTTTTCTCCATGAACTCCAAGGGTAGAGCGGCGATGCAAATGAAGAAGACCTTAATCGGATTAGCACTACTAGCACTAACAGTAATATCAACCCTACCAGCAGCTCAGCTAACAGCAGCCCAAACCACCCAGCCAGCCCTCAAGCAATGGAGGACAAAGGGCTGGAAAGCCATCGAGACGGACGTCGTCACAATAATATTCCCAGCAGGAGGAAAGCACCCAATATTCATCTGGTACTACAACAGGGACAACAAGACAATCCACGTAGTTCACTTCAAGGGAATATGGGACTACTTCACAATCGACGTTCCCCACCTAATAGAGTTCAGGAGAAACCTGAACTTCACAGCTGAATTGGTCAACAAAACCATAACCTCCAAGCTCATAAGAAGGGCAATTGAAATCGAAAGACTGCACAGGTGGCTTCAACTACACTTAAACAAAACAGCGGAGAAAGCCAGGCAGCTAAGCCTAGAGCTGGAGGAGGCAGCAAATGCAACTCGCGCAATCAAAGAAAGATTCGAGCGAGCCTGGCAGATACGCATGAGAATAACGAACGAAACAAGAAATATCGTAAAGGAATGCTATGAAGCCATCAAAAGCATAAACAACTTCAACGAAAGCCTAAGGGGATTAAAGGAGGAATGCGGTCAAGGCGGCTGCGACATATCATTAAAAGTTTCAACAATGAAGGCGTTCACCAAGCAATTAGCAATCAAGATCGCGGAAAGACTACTGTTAATGCTGAATCAAACCATGGAATTAAACGCAACAATGCTTAGAAGCCGAATGCATGAAATGGACGTGGAAATAGGCGAAATGATCAGCTTATTGAATTCAGTTAC
>QMQW01000027.1 GCA_003650625.1 Thermoproteota archaeon
ATGTCCCACTGGACTTCGGCTAAAATACGTATTAAAAATCCCGATAGGGAACTTCTTAAGTTGGCTTTGCAAGCAATTGCCAAGGAGCTGGGTGTTCAAACGGTTGCCGAAAACTACATGGTTATAGGCTATAACGGAAGGCAACGTTGTCCATTTGCCATCCCATTAAAGTTACCGTACGGCAACGGTTACGGAGTTTATATTGATGAAAATGGCGAAGTTAGGGTGGTTGTTGACGACCACGGTGCCCCCCTAAGTGCTCGGGAGTTTGCCAACAAGCTGACACAGTATTATACAACCTTAGCTGTTCAAGTGGCAGCTCAGCAACTGGGATTCATAGTTACTGATGCTCGACAAACACCGCAAGGCATAGTTTTAGATCTAACGAGGTGATTAGATGCCTACCACAAGAGTTCTGATTAGAAATGATGGGAAGGTCGTTATTGAGGGCATTAACTACGTCGGTAACCAATGTCTAGTCGATCTCCAGAGGCTCCAAGATATGCTGAAGTCTTTGGGTGTAGAAGTTAACATTGAAGCACAGAGGAAAAAACCCGAAGCCCAATTGGCAACTTCTGAAGAGGTGATTCAGCATGAAGGTTAACGTAATCTCCATAACCAAGGACAGATTGCTAATCTACCATGATGACGATGATGACAAGTTTCTAAAGGATCTCCAAAAGATTCTTGAGAACTACGGCGTTTACGTTGAAAATGTTTCCTCAACCCGATGCGGTTAAATAATCTCTCCTTTTTTCTGTGGTATATCCTACGCAAGTACAATATTCTTTAGCGGTGAGAGCATGTCTCGTATTTCTCGTATTCAAGTCCAGACCCAGACTCGATTTCTTGATTTAGTTTATTTGCTTGAGAAGAAGAAGGAAGAAATTCAGCAGCTTTTAGAGCGGAGAAAGCAGTTCAAGTCTAATATGCCAGAGTATAGGAGGCTTAGTAGGGAGATAAGAAAGCTTGATCGTGAAATACTGTGTATTGAAGATAAGATGAGGGAGATAGCGATAAAGGAAGTTAGAGAATTAGAGTCGGTAATCGATGATTTTGTGAATAAGATGAAGAGTGATTTCAAGAACTGCTATGACATAGTGACGCTTGAGAAGGATGTGTTACCACATTATTGGAGACCTATAACGCTATATGATTTGTACGGCATCTTCAAGAGGTGTGGTTTGCCAATAGATGAGCTGGGGAGGTTTAGGGCTGGGGTTGTTATTAGATTCCACTGGTTTAATGGAGATGTGCAGCAGATTGAGGAGCTTGTTAAGTATGTTAAGGAGAAGAAGCCAAGCGATGTCGTGGTTATCTTAAGCTTCGATAGGAGACCCGATCATTCGGAGGCTGCATATCAGCTATCAAACATGGTGGCGTTCGAGAGAAAAATACCCTTCCAATATGACGGCGTCTATATACATGTACAAAATATAGTTTTAGATCCAGAAATCATAATTCTCTAGGGGAGCGATAGACATCTTCTATTCCCTTATTTTTGTAGCACCTACTACTTAAGTACAAAAACTTTTTATACCCCGATTTCCTAACCATATACTAGGTGAAATGTGTATGTCCCATGTTTTCGGTTTTAAATCCAATCTTAGTTTTGATTTTTTGCTTAAGGAGTTCTGGGTTAAGAGGCTTGCTCAAGCCTCAACAGTTGCGATCTTTAAGACTTCGGATCCCAAGAGGCTGGAGCCCTTCATTAGGTTTGTTAAGTCCAGCTATGATAGGCTCATAAGTAAGGGTTCTGTGTCGTCTTACGAGATTTTTGTCTATAGGGTTTGGTCGGGACTGTATAGGGTGAATGTTAAGGCTGATGAGGTTGAGTATGAGCCGGTGTCGTTGAGGTTTCAAGTTCAGCTTCCGTCTCCGCTTCTTATACAGCAACCGCAACAGCAAATTAGGGATTTGACGGCTGCTTTAACGTTTGTTGACAGCATGATGAATCAGCGTGAAGGTATTGTCCTTATTCTTTGGGGTCTTTTCCCGAAGAAGGGCAATCCACAAGAAAACGATAATCTTCTGGCTTTCCTCCGTAATGCGATATTTACGGACTCCTACTATGCCAAGTTTCATACGGTGGTGGTGTTTACGGACACTCCGGAGGCTATTATTGACGACGACACGTTGAAGCACAGCATTTTGGTTGATGTGCCCCCGTCGTTCGATAATGAAAGAAGGCAGATCATCGAGAACATAGCCAAGACCTTTGGTCTTAGCAACAATTTCGACGCCCTAGTGGAGGCTACAAGGGGGCTGAATATTCATGAAACAGAGTCTGTTGTCCTAGAGTCCTTCTTCAAGTATAGGAAGCTTGATCCGAAAGTGATGACGCAGTTCAAGTACGAGATAGTTAGAAAGTCCGGAATCCTAGACATCGAAGAACCAACCTACGGGTTCGAAGCTGTCGGCGGATACGGAATAGTCAAGGACTTCATATTGAACAACGTCATTAAGGTGCTGAGGAACCCGAAGAAGGCTGAAAGGCTCGGGCTTAGACCGCCTAGAGGAATCCTACTGTTTGGGCCTCCGGGCACCGGTAAAACATGGTTTGCCCGTGCCCTTGCTAAGGAGCTTGGTCTACCATTCTTAAGGATGAGAACCGAGAAGATCGTCAGCAAATGGTACGGCGAAACCTCTAGAAACATAGCCAAGGCAATAGAAATTGCTGAAGCAGTTGCCCCATGTGTGATGTTTATTGACGAAATAGACCGTTTCGGTAGACGTGGACATTTGAGTGAGCACGAGGAATCCCGTAGGGCATTCAGCATTCTCCTAGAGTGGCTTGGCGACTCTCGGAGAAAGACCATAGTTATTGGCACGACCAATAGACCCGAGGATCTGGATGAGGCTTTTCGTCGTGTTGGACGTTTCGACTACTTGATACCGTTCCTTTACCCAGATGTCGATGCTAGATTGGAGATCCTTAAGGTGCATACCAGCATAGTTAGGAAGGTGCCTTTGGCGGAAAATGTTAATCTTAGAGCTGTTGCCTCTATGACGGAGCTATGGACTGGTGCGGAGCTTGAAGAACTTGTCCTACGTGCAGCTAGAAGGGCTCTTAGAGAGAATGCTGATGTTGTCAATATGAAGCACTTCCAAGAAGCCCTAGCAACGTTTAGAATAAACCGTGAGCAAAGGTGGCGTCAGCTAGAGCACTATCTGAAGTTGACAGAAGAGTACACTAATGATGCGGAGTTCCTCAAGAAGCTCAAAGAGACCACGAAAAGCCGTGCCGAAGTAGCGAAGCATCTGCTAGAGTAAGTCGGAAAATAAAAACTTTTTATATTTCAACCGCATTATTTATACTTGGTGGTTTAGGTGCACATATTGCTTCCCGTACCCAATACCCACTATGCTGTGACGAAGAAAGTGATTAGGGTAGGGAAGTCCCTCTCGATAGTTCTTCCCTCCAAGGTTTCGACAACCCTCAACATCACTAGCGAATCAACATTCTACGTGTATGTTGAGAATGGGAAAATAGTATATTCGCTTAGTAAACCGAGAGGTGTCAAATGCAGAAGGGTCAAGGCAAGAATCCAAGCAAGACACGGAACCAAGGAGTACTACGTCGTGACTTTGCCGACCGAGTTCTCTCTAAAGCTAGGCATTAAGGAGGGTTCGCTTGTTCTGCTTCTTCTTACGGATAAGGGATTGGTAGTGGAGTCTCTTAAGCCCTAGTTTTTTAGTGTTCGGATTTATTTTATAGTTCTTTAGCCCATTTTCTAAGGATTTCTATGGCTTCTTTGTTTCTTCCTTCGGCTATTAGCATGAGGGCTTTGGCTACGTCTCTGTGCCATGGTGAAGCCTTGGCGGATAGGGAGGAATCT
Source organism: Thermoproteota archaeon (assembly GCA_003650625.1). The sequence goes on from QMQW01000027.1 coordinate 3,840, forward strand.
ACTGGGACGGCGAATTTTCGGTAGTCGTACCATCCAATTATGATTGCTAATGGAATGTAGACTAGGAAGAAAGTTATGGCGAAAGCTGTTAGACTAGAGAACAGCATTTTCAACATTGGCACATACTCTACCAGTAGCCTATACTGTATGACGACGAAGTTTGCAAATGAAATGAAAAACACTAGATATGTGCCGTGGGCTCTGCGGAAGTAAGCCCACCACCTAAGTATTCTGTCCTTATTAAGCATTTTCAACCACCCTAAGGAATTTTGTTGTAAACCTACGTTCGCTAAAGCATGGTGCTCTGCTAAGCGATTTTTCATGGTAGATTCTCCACAGCTTAGGTTCCGTTATCAGCCTATCTATGTGTTCTGCAAGTTCCTCCACGGAATCAAACGACAAGCCGTAGTTGCCGTAGTCTGTTATGTCCTCGTAGGGGCCTCCTCTCCTATGAACCACTACGGGGCAGCCGGCGGCCATTCCCTCAACAACTGCTATGCCGAAGTGCTCACCTACCGTAGCGTGTACGAAAACCTTCGATGAAGTAGCCAACTTTACAAGCTCATTTCTGGGTGCATTAGGGTAGAGCTCTACCTTAACGCCTTTCTCTTTAGCTTTCTTTTCCAGCCATTTCTTGTATGGTATCGATGTGGGGATGAGTCCGCCTATCACCCTTAAGATCGGCTTGGTCTCGCTAAGGGCAATAGCGTCTATTACATTTTCAATTCTTTTTTCACGGGATATTCTGCCTATCATGACTACGGCGTTGTCTCTTTCCTCAAACGGCTTCTTTCCATAAGGCTCGAAATCATCGGTCTTTATCGGTGGGTGAAGAACTACTGGTTCTCCATCCCAAAGCATCTTCGTTAGTCTAGCGATGTATCTTGAATTAGCCATTACAACATCCGCTATGTCAAACGGGTTGTCCCTAGCAACTTTACCGTAGAACTTCAAGAACACTTTAAAGTATAGTTTCCAAAGCCCTTTCTCGTACTTCTTATGGTATTCTTTAGCATCTCTAATGTATTTCTCATACAGTTTTTTGTCACCGCTTTGCTCAAGCTCCAGAACCTTTATAGCGTGAAATGGGAAGTGAATGTACTCTAGCAGTTTGAAGCCAAGCTCCTTCTTCAGCTTGATTATTGGCTTGTAGAGTTCATTATCAACAAACACTACATCCGGCTTCTCCTTCTTAATGGCCTTCTTCAAAGGTATGAAGAACCCCAGTCTCTGATAAATACCGAATAATGGTAGCATTTTCGGTAGCAAAACATACTTCCTAATTTTTCCAAGGTCTAGGTTGAACCATTCCCTATACTTTTTCTTGTCGAATCCGAAAGCTGATGCAACAGCTACTTCATGTCCCGCTTCTAGGAGTGTTTTTACAGCATAGGCGTTAACTAGTTCTCCTCCACCTACTCTGCTCCATAAATGGTGTCCCACAACTACCTTCATGTTTTTCACCTAGAACTATGAGGGTATCTGATAGGAGGAGAATAAATATTTTAAAAATAACTCTTAGCTTGTGGGGTAGAAGGGTTCCTACTAGCGTGGGTGTATGCGGTTTTAGCCCGACCTTTTTGATCATTCTCCAGAGCCTTATAAGGTTAAATGTATGCTTATGGTCTGGGTCAAGATATGCATTTCTAGACAGAAAGTTCGGGGTTTCAATTGTAACCATGCCTCCCCTTTTCAGCACCCTTCTACACTCCCTCAGAAACCTAAGTGGATCCTCCAAATGCTCTATGACGTGAGCTGCATACATTTCGTCTATTGCATCATTTCTTAACGGTAGGTTTTGGGCATCGGCAACTATCCAGTAGCACCTACTACATTCAAAGTCCGGAGGCTTAATGTCCAAATATACTACATCATAGTCTGGACAGTAGTGGGGATTAAACATGTATCC
>QMQW01000028.1 GCA_003650625.1 Thermoproteota archaeon
TCAGCATCCCCTCGACAAAGCTTCTGTCAAATATCGGCCCGCACCACATTGGGCCTCCAATGAGGAGGGGGGATTTGCATTGGGGACATGAGGAGGGAATGGGGGAAGCCACTCCACCAACAATGCCTCTAAAATAGCAATTTTTACAGTAAACAACGTAGCCCATTAACTTGAGCACCTCATTCGCCTTCATAGCGCTTCTCCTAAGAGCAGCGTAAACTCTAATGTAATGGTCGGTTGCATGGGAGAAGACGATCTGCGCAGCGAAATTTGCTTCCGCAGCTTTCTTAATTAGACATCCAGCTAATAGGCGGATGGCAATTTCATGGCAGAAGTCCACTCTCAGGGGCATGCCGCCGTACTTTCTCAGGCAGGTTAGCGGATACTTCCCGCAAAGAGGCGGCATGTCAGTTGCAGTTAAGCATAGAAGGCCTCCATCCCTGAGAGCTCGAATTGAAGATTCTATGAAGGGCACTGGAGAGCCGAATGGATCTATGTCAATTACATCAAAACGCAGTTGAGAAGAAGAATGTCTTAGGAGAAGCAGTCTCGCATCAAGGCACGTGACATCTACTAGAGACTCAAGATTGTTTAACTTGACATTTTCAAGGGCAAGGTCCGCGGCTTTGGGATCTACATCGTTTAATAAAACATGCTCTACGCCATCAACCTCGGATGCGTACCGCAACCCCCTAACACCAGTTGCAGTTAGAGGATCACAAACTCTAATGGGCTTTTTGACCTGCCGCTGGAAGGTTTGGATTGCAAGTACGCCGACATCTCTGCTAAGAGATGCTCTAGAATTGTAAAACACGGGGGCATATGTAGGGTCAAATCTACCCTCACTATTTTTAAAGTAGTTTGGATCTGGAATTAGGAGCTTCACCTTCCCCTCTTTAATTAATAGCTTCGGAAAGCTCAATGGAAAGCTACCTCCTCGATTGGGATAGGATTCTTCTGAGGATGATTTCGGGCAGCCTTTCGCGGTTTTGCAGTGTGACTTCAAACACCTCGGGATTAAGATTGCTGAAAACCCTTTGCATAGCACCACTTAATCGCCAGTGAATCACGGCGATTACAGGCTTACCGCTCTTAAATGCAGTATAAACTGCATTTTCAAAGGACTTGCTTTTCAACTCCATTGGGCCTACCTCATCGATAACTATGACGTCTGCTGACGTAAGCGCTTTAGAAATGGCATTAACACCTATGCTTTCCAAGTCGCGCAAGTTCACCCCATACTTGCCAACGCGAACTCTTGTTTTGAAATTTACATGGGCAAGCCAGCCCTCAGAACTGGAAAGAAGGTCGATTATTTTGAATCCAACACGGCTACGACCAATCCTCACCTCTGGGCAGATGACGCCGCCCACCCTCAAATTCAAAGATTTAAGTGAATCTATAACTCTCCTGCACACCGTCGATTTGCCGACGCCTGGACGTCCAGTTATGAAAATAAGCATAATGCAAGCCCCAAAACATACAAAAAACATTAACTTATTAAGACTCTCGCATCAATTGCTACTTGGTATTTGAAATGATGAAGCAAAGCCATGGCGGAGAAAAACTAATTGCAGGAGTGGACGACGCGGGGCGGGGGCCTGTAATAGGGCCGCTGGTAATTGCAGGAGTGCTGATTAATGAGACCAACGTTCAGAAGCTCGTAGAAATTGGCGTTCGAGATTCCAAACTATTAACACCTCAAAAAAGAAGCAAGCTTGCAGTGAAAATAATGCAAATTGCAGAAAAGTGGACTTATGAAGTAATTCCCCCAAGCACGATAGACCGCGCAGTGCGCTGCAAACGCAGGGGGAAGGGAGGGCTACTTAATGAATTAGAGGCTGAAGCAATGGCACGAGTAATACTGAAACTGAAGCCAGACGTAGCGTACGTCGACGCCTCGGACACTAATGAAGAGCGGTTTGGCGAACTAATTAGGAGAAGCCTACCATTCAAAGTTGAGATAGTATCCAAGCATAAAGCTGATGAAATTTTCCCAGCGGTCTCAGCAGCATCAATACTTGCTAAGGTTAAGCGAGACAGGATAATAGGGGAGTTAAGAAGGATTTATGGGGATTTTGGCTCCGGATATCCTACAGATCCTAAAACGGTAGAATTTTTAAAGCGATATTTGAGAGAGCACGGAGAGTATCCTGACATTGTTAGAAAAAGCTGGAAAACAGTCAGGAAAATTAAAAATGAAATTCACCAAGAAAAGCTCGATAAACACTTATAGGCGAGATGAAAAGGCAAAGCCAATGACGATTGACGTTCTAAGCTTCCTTCTCAATTTGAAAACTTGGGGTCGATATAAGTACACTGGTAAGGCGACTTCCTCTACGGATTGCACCCCCTCACTTCCGAGGACTTTGAGAACTACATATGCTTCAACCTTATCTCCTAGGACTTGAAAAACGCCTCTGCCTAGGTCTATGCGCCTTAAAAGCACTATTGGTAGCTTTAGTTTATCATGTAAATTTTCAGGGATAATTTCTGAAAGCCTTTCAAGTTCCTCCTTGTCGAATATGATTTGAGAGCCGCTTTTCGTTTTAACCATTGGAGTGGGCGATTCGAGTAATTGGCTCAGCGCCTTGAATTCCTTAGGTAAGTGGTCATTTATTCGCTCTATATCTGCCTTCCAAATCTTATTTAGAAGGCCCTCGGCTACCCTAACATTCCTATTAAACATTTCAACTTCAACCTTTCTCGTATCTAGCAACCACCATTGCATGAGCCTTATCAAATGGCTCTAAATGGACTGTCCCTATAATTTCGAATCCTCTCCTCTTCAGAGTGTCGATCTCTCGCTTGTACACCTCTGAGGGTGCCATGGTTACATCTACACTTCTAGCCTTTATTGCCAACATTATTTCCCCACCATCCTTTAGGAACATGTCTGCATTATCCGCAAGAAGCTTTGCCTGCTCAGGCTGAGCAACATCGCAGTAAATTGCATCGACTTGAGGAACTATTGTTCTATAAAGCGAAGGTTTGCGGGCGTCGGCAAGTATTGGAATCATGTTTTTCCTGCGTTCACATACTGTGATTAGCTCTCTAACGACTCTAGGGGCAAACTCGACGCAGTAAACGGTGCCTTCTGGGCCGACAATATCGCTGACGTGGCTAGCGGTTGTTCCCGTAGCTGCACCTAAATATAGTACCTTTAATCTAGGTTTTACTGAGATGTGCTCTATCCCCTTTAGGATTGCAGCTGCGAGCTTGCTTCTATAAGCATTCCAAATTCGGTACTCAACACCCTGGTATTTTATGAGAAGCTCGCCATAAACTTTAAAGCCTGGAGCCAGATTTACTGTTGCCAACCTTTTTGAGCCGTCCTCCATCTCAGCCCAGTAAACTCCTTCAAATTTCTCATGAGGATAGATTTCCACCATTTATTTCACCTCTTCTTCCTTCTCTTTTTGGGAGGTCTTCTTCTCACAATTCTCTTGGGAGGCTTAGCGTAGAGCTTCTTAATTTCTTCAATTCTTTTTCTCAAATCCTCTTTTAACTCATCGGCAATATATGTACCTGTGAAGGCATCAACCCTTGCAGCTATAGCGAGCTTGCCTGCTAATGCCCTCGCAATTTTACCTCTCTGCCACCTCGGAGATCTATGAATCTCAGGATACTGAAATATTACTCCGTGCTTAGGCGGCTTAGCTCCACTTCGCAGGGCGCGGAACAGCGCTTTCTCAGCGCCGAGAACCTGTATGGTGCTCGCTGGAAGTCGAGACAACTCCTCAAGGCCGCCAGCCAAAGCTATTAGCCTAGCTCCAATTAGAGCGCCTACTAAGCCTTTAATGTTTGGAGCGACTTCATCCATGGTTTGCTCGATGTAATTTTCAAGCTCATCTCTCATCCTGTACATTTCATTGATTATGGAGGATATTCTCATTATTGGCTCGATGTCCATCTCAGCTATATCCGCACCGACGGAAGCACTTGCAATTGAGGATATCTTCCTTGCACGGGATTCAGGAAACCCTAATTTAATGAGGTTTTCTTCAGTGAAATTGCGTCTCAACCCTAGTGATGACACCAGCCTGATGAAGCTGCTGTGATCTCTTACAAGGTCATTTAGCTCTGGAAAGTGTACTCCATACCACTCCCTTAGCCTTGAAACTAGAAGATTTATCGATTTATTTAAGTCGTCTATGGCATTAACTGCATGGGCAATTAGTAGGTCTCTCTTCTCAGCAGCTTCCCTAAGCTTCTTCCTAGTCATGATGACTGAGACTGAAGAAATGAAGCTGGAGGCCTCTTCAAGGGATTGGGAGAGGCCCAACTTTAAAGCCAAATCCTCGATCTCGCCCCTAATCTTCTTAGCTACAAGATTACCTACCTCAACAGTTACAGGGATGTCAATAATTGACTTTAAAGATCTGGCCAGCACCTCATCTTCAACAACTGCAGCTTTGACACCCATGGAAATCAGCTTATTACATAGCCTCTTCAGTTCCTCAATGACCTTTCCTTCCTCCAGCTTGAGTAGTTTCTCAGCCACTTCATCAGCATCTTTGGGCATGGCTTCAAAAGCTAATATTTCGCCCTTCTCATCACAAGCGAAAAGCGCAAATCCCGTTTCAACCAGGTAAGCTTTTCCAATGTCAGATTTTTTAAAATTGCTCATTGACTACACCACCCATGATTTTCTCAACAATCCTTTAAAGCTTTTACATAATAAGGTAATAAGGGTTGCAGTCACAATGGCTTCAGCAGACTTAACGGTCGAGATAGCCTCACTTAAATTGAGAAACCCATTAATTTTAGCTTCAGGCGTTTTAGGGAATACCGGCGCGATTCTTCGACGAGTTGCTGAAGCAGGAGCTGGAGCTGTCACTACAAAGTCTATAGGGCTTAAGCCTAGAAAGGGGTACGCAAACCCAACTATAGTTGAAGTAGACTGCGGATTCATAAACGCCATGGGGCTGCCAAATCCAGGAGTTGACGAATTCATAGAGGAGCTGAAAATAGCGAAGGAGGGGGGAGTCCCAGTTATAGCATCTGTCTTTGGCTCGAGCCCGAAGGAGTACGCGGAGGTCGCGCATAAGCTGGAGGATGCTGGAGCTGACGCTATTGAACTTAACCTGTCCTGCCCCCATGCAGGCGGATTAATACATTTCTCGCAAAACCCCAAGAAAGCATATGAAGTAGTAAAAGAGGTGAAAAGCACGGTTCGAATCCCCGTTTTCGCTAAGTTGACTGCGGAAGTGCCAAGCATAGCTGAAGTTGGATTAGCCGTGGAAAAAGCGGGGGCAGATGGCGTGACCGCAATAAATACGCTGAGAGCAATGGTGATAGATATAGAATTAGGATTGCCAGTATTGGCAAATGCCTTTGGAGGGCTTAGTGGGCGAGCCATTAAGCCAATTGCAGTCAGATGCGTATACGAGCTCTACGAGAAGCTGAGCATTCCAATAATTGGAGTAGGAGGAGTATTAACATCTGAAGATGTCATTGAATTTTTAATGGCCGGAGCAAGCGCAGTGCAGGTTGGATCAGCCATCGCAATAAAAGACCTATCAATATTTAAGGAGCTTACGGAGGGGCTTAAGAGCTTCATGATGAGAAAGGGGTATGA
>QMQW01000029.1 GCA_003650625.1 Thermoproteota archaeon
ACCGCACTTTCTATGGCCAGAAAAGTGGTATTTACCATACTTTGGCTCCACCTCAATCGTCATTATGAAGCGCTTAGGATCCCTAGACTTTATTGCCGAAATTACTTCTTTGTAGCTCAAGCGCTTCAAATCGAAAACGCAAGCCTCCCTCCCCAATCTAAAAGGCCAAGGAGAATGCGCATCCGAAAAGCTCACCAAAGCATATTTATCCAAATTACTTACTCTCCAGTTCATTGAGGGATCGCTGCTCAAGCCCGTTTCAATAGCATAAATGTTCTTTGTCTGATCTTCATAGCAGTCCTCCACCCTATCAACACCACTAAAAGCTCCAAAAATGCTCCACCAGGGAGTCCATGCATGAGCTGGAAATACGAAATTGTCATCATCTAGTTCCATCACGAGCTCAACCAGCTCAGCCGGCTTTATATTAAAAGTAGGCCGGCCATCGGAAGCCACATTACCATAAAATGAGAGCATGTCCGAAAGTTGCTCAGCAACCTCCAAGTTAGGCATTAAAATAACGTGATGAACACGTCTAACTTTACCTTCAAATTCAAATATCGTTCCCACCTCAGTTTGAGCTATAAAATAAACTTCACCTTCTCCTAAACCCCTAGGAGTATACAATCCATCAGCTGAAGACTCTTCTAAAGTCATTTTCAGCTCCCTAATCCAAGATGGATGAAGAGCATCTCCAGTTCCAACTAAATTTAACCCCTTGATCTTGGCGAACTGCGCAATTTCTGGAATAACCATGTCTTTACTCGTTGCAGCACTATAATGCGAATGTATGTGAAGATCAGCATAGACCCTCATGTAAGTCTCCATGAAACCTACTTTAAAGAGGTATTTAACGATAATTGCGCAAAACGCTAATCATAAATAATTAAAAAGTGGTGCGAATACAAAACTACTTTTCAGGTTCTAGAGCCTCTTTCAATACTAGCTCGCTCTTATCGTATGTTGCCAGCTCATAGAACTTAGTCAATTTAATTGCATTTCTCGGACAAATTCTCTCGCAAACTGCACAGAATATACACCTATCTAAATAGAATACTGGGCGCCTCTTCCCATCAGAGAAGGTTACCATCTCTATTGCCTTCGCAGGACAGTCTCTTGCACAAAGGCCGCATCCAACACATAATTTTGGATCAAAGTGATGCTTCCCCCTGTACCGCTCGGATGGCTCTAGCCGTTCAAACGGGTACTTAAGTGTCGCAGGCCTTTTCGGAAAATTCCTCCATATCTCCCTAATCATGGCCATACTAAACCACCACCAATAACAAGATCTTCGTCATTAAGAGCTGAAGCATGGAGAGAGGCAGCAAATACTTCCATGCACCTCTAACCATTTGATCGATTCTTAGCCTCGCAAATAGAGCCCTCAACATGGCGCTTACAATAACAATCGCAATCGACTTAATTAAGAACCAAACTATTGGCGGGAGAACTGGCCCACTGCCACCTCCGAGAAATATTGCAGTTGCCAATGCAGCACCAAGAACCAAACGTATGTCTGCCGACAACCTCAAGAAAGCTAATTTCTTCCCAGAAAATTCTGTAAGCCACCCAGCCACTATTTCGCTCTCAGCCTCAGGAATGTCAAAGGGAACCCTTTCAAGCTCAGCTTGAAGAGCTATTAAATACACTGCGAAACCTAGAGGCTGAAGTAATGCGAATGGCAGAAATTGGCGCTCAGCTATCACTGTAATGCTAAGTGAGCCAGCAGCCATGGCGGCTGAAGCAACCGAAATGAACATTGGAATTTCAAATCCAAGAAGCTGTAGAGCAGCTCTTTCAGCACCAATAGTGCTGAACCTATTAGTCGAAGCTAAACCGGCAATAAAGGCTGTTATGGTGAAGAAAGTTGTTAATGCAACTACCAAAACCAAGTCACCCTCAAATGGCGGCAGCACTGGGTAACCAGTTATTGGAATGTAAAGTGATGCGAGAGTGGGAATGGTCACTGCAAATAGGGGAACAGCATTGAACAGCAATTTATCAGCCCAAGTTGGAACAATGTCCTCCTTAGCCATTAGCTTCAAGAAGTCCGCAAGCGGCTGCAGAAAGCCTCGTGGACCAGCATACAGAGGGCCGATTCTGTTTTGAAAGCGCGCTACTGCCTTTCTATCAATCCACTCATAAACTAAACCAAGTAGAGTTATAAACGCCAAGCCAGGGAAGACTACGATCTTAAATATAGCTATGAGAGGCTCGATCACCGCCTCCTCCCTCCATTCTTCTCATTCCATTTTAAACTATACCTTTTAAGCTCATCATACGTCCACACCCACTTCTTTCCAGTGTTGATGTCAACGAAAAGTAGTCGCTCTGTGCAGCAGTAGCATGGGTCGATGCTTGCAATGATGGCGGGAATATCAGCAATGTAATAGCCCTTCAGCATTTCGCATAGCGCTGGAATGTTAGCTAAAGTTGGAGTTCTCGCCTTAAATCGATAGGGCTTCTCCTTGCCATCAGACTTGCAGTAATGCATTAATTCGCCCCTTGGCGCCTCGACCCTATTAACAGCTTCACCTGGAGGCGGGGCGCGTGGAAGTCTAAGCTTAATAGGTCCACTCGGCATCTTATCCAAGCATTGCCTCACAATTTCAATGGACTCAAGCGTCTCATCAGCCCTCACTAGGGCTCTCGCATAAACGTCGCAGTAGGGGTATGTAATTAAGTTAAACGGAACTTCTCCATAGGAGCAATAGGGCTCATCGAATCGAACATCAGTTTTAAGGTCTGAAGCTCTAGCAACCGGCCCTACAGCGCATAGATCCCTCGCTCTAGACTTGTTCAGCACACCTACATTCTCAGTTCGAGCCCTAATAGTAGGCTCGTTCTCCAAAACTTGCTTGTAAAACTTAGTTCTCTCCTCTAGGAAATCCATTGCCCGCCTTATGGTGCCTTCCATATGTGGAGGTATGTCATAGGCAACTCCTCCAATTATTATCGCTGAAGTCGTAACTCTATTTCCAGTGATCATCTCAACGACATCCATAACTCGCTCCCTATCTCTCCACACGTACATGAAGTATGACCAGAACCCTAGCTCCATACCTAAAATTCCAATCCAAAGTAGGTGGCTGTGAATCCTGTTAAGCTCATTTATTATAGTTCTAATATACTGTGCTCTAGGCGGAGCTTCAACCCCATAAAGCTCCTCAACAGTTAGAGCATAGCAAGTTGTGTGAGGAGTATTGCATATTCCACATATCCTCTCTACTAGAAACGTACCTTGATTCCAGCTCCTAAGCTCCATACCCTTTTCGATGCCCCTATGAACATTTCCAAGGCGCGGCTTAACGTCAACAACGACCTCGCCGTCAAGCTCAAATGTGAAGTGAAAGGCTTCCTTAATTGCAGGGTGCTGAGGACCTATCGGAAGCTTATATGTTGGCAACTTCACACCTCCTTAACCTTCCAATCCTTTCTAAGCGGATACTCGCCTTCAGGCCAATCATCCGGCAGAAGAAGCCTCTCCAAATTCGGATGCCCCTCAAATTTTACGCCTAAAAGGTCGAAAACCTCCCTCTCGTACAATGTGGCGCCAGGAATTAAGTCAACTATTGATTCGATAACTGGATTGTCCTTCGGAACCCGAGTCCTAACATTTAAAAGCCAGCTCCTATTGTCCGGCGACAAGTGGTAAATTAGCTCTATATCCTCTCCAAGATCAACACCAGTTATCGTAACTATGTGCTTTACATCGAAGTTATCCCTGAGAAACTTGATAACATCCCTATGAGCCCCAGCCGGCACCTCGACATTAACCCTTCTCGCTCGGACTACTTCAACTTTCGTTATCTTATCTCCTAAGTGCCTCTTCAGCTCATCTATAATCATGCTTTCCCTCGAAGTCAACATCGAATTCACCCCGACCCCTTCAACTTAGCAAGAAGCTTAGCAACTCCATGAATTACTGCCTCAGGCCTAACTGGACATCCAGGAATGTAAACGTCGACTGGAATAACCTTATCTATGCCGCCTAAAACGTTGTAGCAGCCCCAATAAACGCCACCAGAACAAGCGCAAGTACCTGCAGCTATAACAAACTTGGGATGTGGCATTTGCTCATAAATCCTCTTAAGCCTAGGAGCAATATGCCTTGAAACAGCTCCAGTAACCACCAGGACGTCAGCGTGCCTCGGGCTACCCTTAAGTAGAATGCCGAATCGCTCAACATCAAATCTTGGAGTTAATGCAGCTATAACCTCGATGTCGCAGGCATTACAGGCTCCAGTGCACATGTAGAGGATCCAGGGGCTTTTAATTCGAGACCAGCGTATGATCCCCAAGCACATCACCTCTTAGGAACTACGAATAGGGCTGCCAATAGCGTCGCAAGGTATAGAACGAATGGAATTAGCGGCGCATTCGCTGCAATTGCTAGGATAAATGCAGCTACATCGAAAATCACAAAGTACAAGGCAAATCGATACAGCTGAATACTAAGTTGAATATATTCGGCGGGGAAGTCCTCGCCACAAGCATACGGCGCCAACTCGCCAGGAGTATGCTCATGCTTTGGCGCCATCAAGTTGCCTGACAAGTACATTACTAGGTAAATCACCAAAATTATAATGAAAGCTATCGGAGCAGCTAGTATAAGGTTCTCCCACAAGGCCCCTTCACCACTCTTGCGAAAAACGATTTAGTTAAAGAGTAACTTATAAGTTTTGGGATAAAATACCATTACAAAGTTCGTTCAGGCAACGTGTTAGTGAGAGGGATACTATGAGCAGCCCCTCTAGAGAAAGGTGGAGCTCCAACTTCAGTGAATGGTATAGGGAAGTCCTAGACGGCGCCGAACTCTACGACTACAGGTACCCCCTAAAAGGCTGCGGAGTTTGGAGGCCCTACGGCTTCAAGCTTAGACGCAATGTCTTGAAAATCCTACGGAGCCTACTAGATTCAACTGGACATGAAGAAATTCTACTTCCACTACTCATTCCAGAAACACTTCTAGCTAAGGAAGCTGCGCACGTGCGCGGATTTGAAGGTCAAGTGTACTGGGTTACGAGGGGAGGATTCGACGAGCTCGATGTCAAACTAGCCTTGAGGCCAACTAGCGAAACAGCTCTAGCTCCCATGCTCAAACTATGGGTTAAAGCGCACACGGACCTACCGCTAAAAATCTACCAAGTAGTAAGCGTCTTTAGATACGAAACAAAAGCAACACGCCCACTCATTAGAGTTAGAGAAATAACGACGTTTAAGGAGGCGCATACGGCGCACGCATCACTTGAAGACGCTGAAAGACAAGTAAAAGAGGCGGTTGAAATTTATAGTAAGTTCTTCGATCAGCTTGGAGTACCCTACGCAATAAGCGT
>QMQW01000030.1 GCA_003650625.1 Thermoproteota archaeon
AGTTTGCCCGGAAGCTCCCATTCCAGCTTCATACTCGCCCCTCTTAGCCGAAACCACGAGAACTGCAGCATCGGCCTGCGAAGCTCCTGTAATCATGTTTTTAACGAAGTCCCTGTGCCCAGGCGCATCTATGATTGTGAAGTAGTACTTTGGAGTCTCGAACTTCCAGAAGGACAAGTCTATCGTTAAGCCTCGCTCCCTCTCCTCCTTCAGCTTGTCCATGATCCAAGCGAACTTAAAGGACTCCTTTCCAATCTTCTTAGACTCTTCCTCCAGGGCCCTCATGGTGCGCTCGTCAACGTTACCTGTGAGGAAGAGCAAATGCCCCATCAAGGTGCTCTTCCCGTGATCCACGTGCCCTATAACTACGAGGTTTAAATGTGGCTTCTCAGACATTTCATATCACTCCCATGTGCTTCGGCGAAACTAATCTTGAAACCGGCTATTTAAGGTTTTTGCGGTTTAAACCATGAGAAAAGCAGCGGCTGAAGCCTACCTGGAAGATAGAGCTATCCTCTCTATTTCCTCCTTCTTCTGAATAGCATATGACTTAGGGTCGCCATTAGCTGCGAGAATGATCTCCTCAGCCAAGCACTCTTCAATGCTCTTCGGATTGCTGAACGAAGCTCTCCTGGCTCCATCAGTTATGAAGCGCAGCGCCAAATCAAGCCTCCTCATCGGCGAAATGTCCACTGCCTGATGGTAAACTATTCCTCCATAAACTATCCTAGTAGTCTCCTCCCTCGGAGCGGCATTCTCAAGAGCTCTAACGAGAACTTGAATTGGATTTTCTCCAGTCCTCAAATGTATTATTTCAAATGCATGCTTAACTATGTTTGTCGCCAGCGTCTTCTTGCCCATGTTCTTCCCGGGCCTCATAACCTTATTTATCAGTCGCTCAACAATTGGAACCTCAGCCTTCCCAAACGGCTTGTGCTCATGTCTGCCGCCGGTGTGCGGAAGGAAGACTGGCTTTAAGCATATGTACCTTTTAAGCCCCGGATCCCTAACTTCAACGTCCTCATACGGCCACTTGCCGAACAGCTTGATATCAACCTTCACGGCCTTGCCCAAGAGCGCTCATCTCCCAATCAATACCACTAACGGCTCAAGGTATAACTCTATATGAAATCAATAAATCTTTCGCTCCTCAGCATCGAAAAGCTTAAGCCTTATTTACGTTAGGTTAAACGCGACGTAAAAAATTGTTGTGGAGGGCTTACATGTTTGAAGTAAGATGGCATGGAAGAGGCGGTCAAGGAGCGTGGACAGCGAGCAACCTACTGGCAGTAGCTGCCCTTAAGGAGGGAAAGCACGCCCAGTCATTTCCAACATTTGGACCTGAAAGAATGGGGGCGCCAATAATGGCATTCACTAGAGTGAGCGAAGAGCCAATAGAAATACACTGCGGAATATACAATCCAGATGCAGTAATAGTTCTAGACCCAACCCTCCTAAAGTCAATTCCAGTTATCGAAGGGCTAAAGGAGGGCGGACTCATCATCGTGAACTACAGAGGAACACCCGAAGAGCTGGCTGAGAGCCTCGGCATCAAGGGGAAGGGCTATAAGGTCTACGTCGTGCCTGCAACCGACATTGCAGTGGAAATTCTAGGAAGGGGAATCACGAACACAGCCATGCTCGGCGCCCTAGTTAAGGCGACGGGAATAGTGAAGCTTGAAAGCGTATACGAAGCTCTCAAGGAGAGATTTCCAGGCAAGATTGGAGAGCTAAACGTCAAGGTGGTTGAGAAGTCATTTAATGAAACTAGGGGGATTGAATCATGAGTCAGCTAAAAGGTTGGCGTGAAGTTCCAATTGCAGGAGTATGCTGGAAGCTGTCAACCGAGTTTAAAACTGGAGATTGGAGGACGTTCAAGCCAGTAATAGATCAGGGCAAGTGCATTAAGTGCTTAACCTGCTGGGTTTACTGCCCAGACAGCGCCATAGAGTGGGATGGAGAAAAAGTCCAAGTAAACTACGACTTCTGCAAGGGCTGCGGAATCTGCGCTGAGGAATGCCCAGTTAAAGCCATAGAGATGGTTTTGGAGTGAGGTGATTTAGATGGCAGTTAAGCAGGTGGTAATGGGGCTAAATGGTGATGAGGCAGTTGCATGGGCCGTAAAGCAGTGCAACGTAGACATGGTGGCAGCATACCCAATAACGCCTCAAACCCTAATAGTAGAGCGATTCTCGGAGTTCGTAGCTAATGGCGAAGTTGACACCGAATTCGTCGCAGTTGAGTCGGAGCACTCAGCTCTAAGCACATGCATTGGAGCAGCAGCAGTTGGAGCGCGAACGTTCACAGCAACCGCAGCTAATGGGCTTGCCCTAATGTGGGAGATAGTCTACATAGCCTCAAGCATGAGGCTGCCAATAGTGATGGCCATAGTTAACAGGGCGCTCTCAGGCCCAATATGCATTCACTGCGACCACGGAGACTCCATGGGCTGCAGGGATTCAAGCTGGAGTCAAATGTACGTGGAGGACGCGCAGGAAGCCTATGACACGATAATTCAAGCATTTAGAATTGGAGAGCACCCAGACGTCCAGCTTCCAGTAATGGTAATGCTAGATGGGTTCCTCCTAAGCCACACCCTTCAAAACGTCAACATCCTGCCAGACGAGGTCGTGAGGAAGTTCGTTGGAACTAGAAAGCCAGTTGAAATCGAAGTTCCATATCTAGGAAAAGTTCCAATGGCCCTAGATCCAGATAAGCCGCTGACCTTCGGCCCACTAGACCTATACGACTACTACTACGAGCATAAAATGCAGCAGCACGTAGCCATGGAAAAGGCCAGGGCAGTGATAAAGCAGATCAACGAGGAATACTCCAAGATAAGCGGCAGGAAGTATGGAGATGGATTCATCGACTGCTATGGAATTGAAGACGCAGAAGTAGCAACCATAGTTCTAGGATCAACTGCAGGAACAGTGAGAAGCGTAGTCAAGCAGCTGAGGAAGAAGGGCTTAAAGGCAGGCGTGCTGAGGCTAAGAACCTTCAGGCCATTCCCAGCAGAGGAGCTCATCCAAGCACTCAAGCAAGTCAAGGTCGTAGGCGTACTGGATAGGTGCGGCCCCTTCGGAGCATTCGGAGGCCCAGTATTCCTTGAAACCCGATCAGCATTCTACGACGAAGCTGAAAGGCCAATGATAGTGAACTACATCTACGGCCTCGGAGGCAGGGACATGCATCCGGAATTGATAAAGCAAGTATACGACGACCTATTCGAGGTCCTGAAGGCCAAGCGCGTTGAAAAACCTGTAAAATTCATAGGGGTGAGAGAATGAGCTTGAAATTAAATTTAAAGGAATTAGCTAAAAAGCCTAAGCTCCTACTACCCGGCCACAGGCTCTGCGCCGGGTGCGGAGCATCAATCATCGTAAGGCAAGCACTAATGGCACTACGCGGACCCACAATTCTAGCCAATGCAACCGGATGCCTAGAAGTTGCAACCACAATATACCCATACACTTCATGGAAGCTCCCGTGGATCCACGTGGCATTCGAAAACGTGGCGGCAGTAGCTTCAGGAATCGAGTCGGGAATAAAGGCGCTCAAGAGGAAAGGCATGTACAAGCACGACCACGTAGACGTAATATGCTTCGCTGGAGACGGCGGAACCTACGACATTGGACTCCAAGCACTAAGCGGCGCATTCGAAAGAGGACACGACTTCCTATACATACTATACGACAATGAAGCCTACATGAACACTGGAATTCAGAGGAGCGGAGGAACACCTCTAGGAGCAGCAACCACCACATCCCCCGCTGGAACAGCCATACCTGGAAAGCAGCAGCACAAAAAGCCCATTGCGGACATAGCAGTAGCCCACCGAATACCATACGTGGCAACTGCAACTCCAGCCCACTGGGCAGACCTCGTAAGAAAAGTGAGGAAAGGCATAGAAGTTGATGGGCCGGCATTCATCCACGCATTCTCCCCATGCCCAAGAGGGTGGCGGCTTCCAACAAACCAGTCAATCAAAATCGCTAAACTCGCAGTGGACACCTGCTACTTCCCACTATGGGAATGCGAAAACGGAAGATGGAGGTTAACCGACAGAAGCCTAGCGATAGCCAAGAAGCCGGAGCTGAAGAAGCCAATAGAGGAGTTCCTTAAGCCCCAAGGAAGATTCCGACACCTATTCAAGCCCGAAAACAAGCACCTAATAAAGCAGCTGCAAGAGTACGTGGACATGGTTTGGGAAGACCTCAAGAAGCGCTGCGAAAACATCTAAAATCCACTCCCTTTTTTACATTCAACTCAAATGTAATTCAGTTAAGTTTAAGCTAATTATTGAAGGAAAATTTATTTAGGAGCAAGCTATAGCACCAATAGCCTAGAATTGAGGTGAAATCATGCCTGGATCCAAGGCTCCAATGGGCCTCTATGCTGCGAGGAAGCTGAAGAGGAAGAGGAAGAAGTTCAGGTGGAGCCAGAGAGAGTACAAGAGGAGAATGCTAATGCTAGACGTTAAGGCAGATCCACTTGAAGGAGCACCCCAAGCAAGAGGAATAGTGATTGAAAAGGTGGGCATAGAGAGCAGGCAGCCCAACTCAGCAGTAAGAAAATGCGTTAGAATTCAGCTAATCAAAAATGGAAAGCAGGTAACCGCATTCCTACCGGGAGATGGAGCGCTAAACTTCGTCGACGAGCACGACGAAGTCATAATTGAGGGAATTGGAGGCCCCATGGGCAGATCCTATGGAGACCTGCCGGGAGTTAGATATAAGGTCATAAAGGTTAATGGAGTTTCCCTCAAAGCCCTACTTCAAGGCAAAAAGCAGAAGCCAATGAGGTAGCACGCTCAAACCTAATTAAAGCCCTTTTCCCACCTAGCCCGCTTCTCACAATACTCGCTAAACGTTCCAATAGGCTTTGCAGGCACCCCAGCAACAACAGTTCTTGGAGGAACACTTTTAGTAACAACTGCCCCAGCAGCAACTACAGCTTCCTCACCCACCACAACCCCTGAAATCAACGTTGAATTCGCTCCAATCACCGCCCCCCGCTTCACCACCACGCCCTCAAGCCTCTCACTTGGAGGATACCTGTCATTGGTTAAGCAAGCCCTTGGACCAATGAAAACCCCATCCTCAATAACGCATCTAGGGGGAATGTACACGCTGGATTGAATGTTCACATCATCGCCAATCCTAACTCCCCCGTCAATTATGGTGTTCGTTCCAATTCTAACATTACTTCCAATCACGGTGTTCTCCCTCACAAGCACGCGGTGGCCGGTCTCCAAGTTATCGCCAATTCTGACATTCTCGTAGATCACCGCCCCCGATCTTA
>QMQW01000031.1 GCA_003650625.1 Thermoproteota archaeon
AGAAATACCTAGTCTACGGAGGTGAACACATAGATGAGGAAAACGAAGAAACATACTTTTACGGACCAGCAGGTCACAGCTAACCCTTATAAGAGTTCAAAGATACGTATAATCCATGGATGGAAGCCATGAGTGAATACGTGTGTGAGCTAATACTAGACGAAATAGACGAAGAAACGTTAAAAGAACTTGAAGAACTTCTAAAGGAAGAAGGAGACAGTGACCGATAAGCTAGCAATCCTCAACTTAGACTTACATAGGCTCACAACAGAATAGTGTAGACATGTTAGCTCAGTATTTCAACATTTTTCTTAGGGGGAATACTGCTCAATCTTAAAGTCAGCATTCAAATAGCCTGATTACGGCCGTAATTTTAAGGTAAAGCTTACAAGTATAGATATGAGTAGGCGATGCACTTAAGGACACGCCTTACACCTTTACTAGTAGCATTGGCATTGCTTGTTATAGTAGCTGTAATCATAATCCTAGTATGTTACTATCTCTATGGTGTGAATTTCGAAGCCGTACTTAAAGCGTCGAGGAAAGCAGAAAACTTGGTGAACAACTTTCGGTCGCTTTATCTAGGTGTGCTAGGGTTAGGTACCGCAATAGGTCTTTCCTTTCTTTTCATCTCCGTAGTCCTCAAGAAGCGATGGATTCTGTACATTTGCGTAGTACTGTCACTAATAGTGCTATTTCTAACGATGTTTATTCTAAGTCATAAGATTCCTGTAGAAATGATGTATCAGTTGGAGTTAGCTAGGTACAGCTACATAGCTAATTGCTGTACGAATAATTCCCTTAGCTGTATATGGAACTTCACCAAGTCTATAGCGGATGAATTCAATGCAACGTATGGAGCATCTATAGCTAAGCCTCGAGAATTACTAAGGCTACCTTTTGTTGATACAGATGAGGTTTCGAAATTAGCAGCAATTGCTAAGACAGGAGCTTGTTTCGACTTTGCACTAGGCATAGCTAGAGTTCTGAATGACCTGGGATGTCCAGCTCGTATAGTAGAGGTTAGGGGAGTTGATCACGCTGTTCCTGAGGTAATGATAGGGAATGAATGGTATGTTATAGATGCTCTCTATACAACACGTAATCAACCAGTTGAGGCTAGTCAATGGGCAAGTTACCTAGTGAAGAATAGACCTAGATGCTTTAATGCTATTGCTAAGCTTACCGATATGAGCACAGGTATGGACATTACTGCTCAACACGGCTTCAACACTTCTCTGGTGACAATAAAGGCTATAATCGACCCTACAGCTAGGAAAGGCAATGAAGTACCAGCTAGAGAAGCTAGAATTCTAATTTTCGTACCGAGTAGTAGTGGTCTCTATCGAACACTTGTTTATCTAGGTACTACCAACGATGAAGGTTTAGCAACGGTTGAATTAGTAGCGGATCGAGGCTACATAGTATTTGTTGAGCAAGGAGGTTTTGTAGGTGTAGAACACATCTATATTCCAGGAACTGTAAAGTTCTTCAACATAACCATCCCTATGTATGCTACAGGAGCTAAAATCATGGAAGAAGGAACAAGGATTGCACAGACGGTTACTGGAGCCATTATAGGTATTGTAGGTGCTGTGATAGGTGCTATAACAACTATTTTCCTTAGAGATTTCGTTGAGCGTAGGAAGAAACCTATACTGCATGTAGCTAAACTAAGTTTCTATCGTTTTAAGAGTAGTGCTAGGCTATATCTAGTGATCCAGAATAAAGGTAGGCGAGCTGCTAGGAATTCTGTAGCGTATCTGACAATATCATTATACAAGGATGGTACACACCATACGAGGTTACCTAGAAAGATGCTACCACCTAAATCAACATTTGCTACTGTAGAGAATCGTTTAGTACCTAAGTCTTGGGACTACTTAGTGCCAGAACACGATGACTTCAGTATTGTGAAAGAAGCATTGCCTTGGGCTACGCCTAAGGAATTTGGTAGAGGACTTGATGGTGATCCCTACCAACATGTAACTGATATCCCTGCTAAAGGCTTTAACAGGATATTGTTGATGGATATCTATAAAGTAGAGAATAAATGCTATGTCCTACGTGTATTCTCTGAGTACGGCACTGAAGCTAAACCTAGAGCTATAATAGTACTACCATTAACTCAGAAAACTCTATTCGAAAAACTGGTATTCGAAATACATATCACCTGCGATGATGTACGTAGGGAAGGTAAAGCAAAGATAGAAATCGTACCCAAAGATAACGACTACGTCGTATACTTTAACGGTAAAGAGCAGTTCATGCTAAATGAAATAACAAGAGATTTAAAGGAGGACATTCATGCTAAAACATGCTGTAAAGCCATAATATCCTCCCAAAATCTTTGATATAATTACAAGAGAAATAGTACAAACCCTATATATAGACGTTACAAAAGATTTAAGTAGAGACTTTAAAATTCACAGCATGATTATATAGGAGGTGTAAGTTCATGTCAACACTAGTTAGCGAGTATCGTGTCGCTGTATCGATATTCTTCTGGTTGAGCATTCCGGAGCCTACATTGAGGAGGATTTTACGTGATGCAGGGTTTACTGAAGTAACTGCTCCTCCTCCTAGCATTTCTTTAGCACCAGGAATTGAAGTAGCCTTAGGTCCTCCCAGAAAACCCCTCGCATCGTATAAATCTGTTAAAATTAGCTGGGATGATGTGAAATTCCTGTTAGCTTTCGAAGGAGTAGTTAAGGATGTAGCTGAAGCATTAAGAGCTATCGAACCTTCATTTAATAAGCATGGCTACCCATTAAGCAGAGTATGCCACTATTATGAAGCGAATTTTATGGCTCAACCACTAGATATAGACAGCTTCGTCAGCAAGCTCCGTAAAAAAGTTAGTGCAGAGTTGAAGATAGATAACGAAGTGCTAAGACCTTTCTCTATTTCCTTCAGTAATGCAGAGGAGCCCATATCAAGAGAGCATTTCTATAAATGGCTACATATAACCATAAACCCTGATGTTAATGCCCCCCAGAAGAGAGCATTCATTCAAATAATTAGGCGCGATACTGATTTCCACTCAACGCTAAAATTCATAGAAAACATAGATAGAGTACTAGAGCTCATAAGAAACTTCTTTACGTGAATGAAGTATGATGGGGGGCTATATAGAAATGCGCGAGGCCTTTAACTACATTTCCTCACCATACATTCCAGACATACAATACACCCCTGATGTTACTTCAAAATATGTAGTTCCAAAACCAGAATTGCTACGGAACAGATTAGAACAGATCACAAGATTTCGAGCTTACCTACTGAGAACTATTTTAGTACATCTAATAAATAGCGATATGGTGTACATGACCGAAGGTTTTAGAAATTTAGCAGAAAACCTCTTACCTCTATGTAATCAGGTTATAGCAAGTATGGATCTTTATCTTAGGACTATGGGTATTAACGTAGCTAAGTATTTACTAGATGTCTATGATTTAGGTGAGGGAGAGTACTCTGAGTTAAAACCGTTCATAGAGGTATACGTATACGTTAAGGACATTAATGAGATGCTGAGGATTTGGGAAAGCACTATAAACTTCCTAAGATCTACGCTAGGGGACAGTATGTTAGAGTATGTGGACATATTCTTTACGAGGGCAAGATGATTTGCCTTTTGACCCTAAGAACTTCTTGGAACTTTCGGAACAACTGTATACTGACCAAAGTTATTATCATATTAGAGAAGCAGCGTTAAGAACAACGATCAGTAGGGCGTACTATGCTGTATTTCTAACTATGAGGGAGCTGGTTAGAAAGAAGCTATCAAATACTCAACTAATATACTCATTTGAAGATATTTCTAAATCGGGGCTCATCCATTCATGTATTAAGAGAATCATGGATAGAGTTGATAAGTACTTGGGATACGTATATGGTAAATTATTTATGATGCGGAAAAGAGCAGATTACGAACTAAACATCACTATAGGTGACAAAGATGCGGAGGAAGCTATAGGAATAGCTAGAAAACTGATGGACTCATTAACGAAAATATATGATTCAATAGAAGTTAATAAAATCTCATTTATCATAGTGGATTACTATCAAAAATTGAGAAAAGGAACTTAGCTTGTTTTTGCAAGTAGATGTGAGATACAGAGAAGCTCCCAGAACGAAGTTATATGTAAGTAGAATTGGAGTAAAATAGATATTAATGATAAGTCTAGGCAGACACCATCACCTTTCATATCAGACATCAGCTAATAGCGTTTATGGATACACGTGTTGATTATCACCTCTGCATCACTTTCATATCGCTCGATATGAATACATTCATATTGTTCTGGTCCCCCAAGCCGGCGATCCCGGGTTCAAATCCCGGCCGCCGCACCATAACTCCACAAGCTTCTCCAATGGTGCAACGTATTTTCCCTCATGGTAGAGATAGTATTTGTTCTTGATTTTCTTAATGCTCCAAATAGAGGGCAAGTTAACCCCTACCATATAAACTCAATCACAGGGGATAATAGTTTCTATTTGCCCGGCATGAGGGGTTAACCTAGGGGTTAACCCGAGAAAGAACGTTGACCATCTGTAAACACACCTATACATTAAAGTAAGTGTTGAAAGAGCATTTTCAAATTCTAATTATGTGCTTACCTTCCCTATACCAGTCGAGTTTAGCCCACAAGCCCGCTTCCTTCTTCAAAGTGAAGTAGTGTATTATTTTCTTCTCTTTGAGGAATATTAGCACTGCTTGTGGGTAGCCGAATTCGCACTCAAGAACAAAGACAATGTCTGCTCCATAGTTCTTCACGCACTCTACGAACTTCTTATCCACATTTACTTTTTCACGCCACACATCCCCCCTAACACACTTAAACTCCCCAATATCCTTAGGCTCAATCTTGAAATTTTCAGAAACAACTTTATAAACTTCTATATCGCCCCACTCCGAACTATGAACCTTAACAATAATCATACCTTCCGCCACTCCCCTTCAGACTATTCTGTTTAGTGCATACTTTACCACCTTTTCGACGTTTTTTTGGGTAGTGCTTCAGATATTCTAGTAGTTTTTCTTTTCTGCATGGTTTTAAGAATCCCGCTACTATGTAGCTCCATTCTTTAGGGTTAGGGTTTGAAGGTAGTGTTATGTAGAGTATGTCTAGTACTGCTCTTTCAACATCAGCTACGTTAAGGTTTCCAACTCTAGTGAATCCGAAGTTTAGGAGGGATTTACGTACCTTAAAGAACCTAACCTTGATCCCGCCAAAATCA
>QMQW01000032.1 GCA_003650625.1 Thermoproteota archaeon
AATGATTTTGGTTTGTGGTCCAATGGTGTGGGCTGCATCTCCAATTAATGCTATTCTGTCGCCCTTAACTGCGACGTCAAATTCCTCAAGAATTTCGCCAGTATATACGTTCACTAACTTTCCATTTCTTATGACTAGGTCCGCCTTTATTTTTCCAGTTGCGGTTAAAATTAGGTCGTCTAGAACTTCATGAAGCTTGCTTCTATATGGGATTCCTGAAGTCGTTTTCATCATTAACTTATATGTGGTCTTGGTTAATATAGGGTTTAGCGCATTATTTTTAGCGTATTTGCTGCGTTATTATTTCGATTTAAAATGTAAGTTTTTATGCTCAAAATTTGAATACTTATAAAATCTTATAATCAATTGGAGAGTGCTATGAAAACCTACATTAAAATTTATGGTCCTCCAGTTATGGAAGCAATAAAGGCTTTGGAAAAGTGGCAGTGGAAATTTCAAAGGAGATACCGGAAATTTGCTTTTATGACGTTTCTGGTGGAAGCGCTATACCTTTAGCTGAAATAACTGCGGATATTATTGGGCTTTCAATGAGTGACGCTAAAATTTATTGTCAAAAGCTTATTAGTAAGAGTGGTTGGACGCTTGGTGACTTCGACTTCTACTTTGAGTGGGCTTCTCAACCTACAATTAAGCAGCTTCAAAAGTTGATCTCTAAAATTGATGAAGTGATGAAGACTTTAGGTTGCAAATACACTATAACTACAAAGTAGCTTAATTCCGTTTTTCTTCTTTTTACTTAAATTATCGTTTGAGTTATAGTTAGATGAACTTCGCTCATGCTTTCTAAGCAACATAACATTAATATCGCTGGCTTGAGATAAAACTTTTGGGAATTGCTATGAAGACTTACATTAAAATTTATGGGCCGCCAATTCTAGAAGCACTTAAAGCTCTTGAGAAAGCTGCAGTTGAGATTTCTAAGGAGTTTCCAGAAGTTACATTCTACGACTTTTTGGGTGGAACTGCTATTCCTCTAGCTGACTATGCTGCAGAAACTCTTAACATACCGGTTGATGAGGCGCAGGTGCGTGTGGAGAAGCTTATTAGTAAGAGTGGTTGGACGCTTGGTGACTTCGACTTCTACTTTGAGTGGGCTAGACCTCCAACTTTTGAAGAGCTTCAGAAGCTCATTGCTAAGATTGATGAGGCACTAAAGCCGCTTGGCTGCTACTACACAATAACTACTAAGTGATTTCCTTTCCACTATTTTTTCCGCAAATTGGGCAGTTAGGATTTTTAACAGCTCTTATTTCATAGAACTTCATTTTCTCTCCATCGAAAACCATTAATTTTCCTAATGCTGGCTCCCCAACTCCAGTGATAACCTTTATCGCTTCCATGGCTTCCAAGCTAGCTATGACTGAAGGTGTGGCTGATAGAACTGGAATTGTGTCTGGTTTGGGCGGGTATGTTGGTATGATGCATTGAAGGCAAGGCCCCTTATTTGGGATTATGGTCATTAGCTGTCCCATAAATCCGTGAATTGCACCATGAATGAATGGTTTTCCAAATTTTATGCAGGTTTTATTGAGCAGAAATCTTCCTTCGTAATTGTCCATTCCATCTACAACTAAATCCACATTTCTAGTAAGATCATCAACATTATCTTCGTTGATTTCAGCTATTACATGTTCGACTTCCACGTTTGGATTTAACTTTTTGATTGCTCTTGCGGCGATTGGTGCTTTGAACTTCCCTACGTCTTTTGGAGTGTATAGTATTTGTCTGTTTAAGTTGCTCATTTCTACTTTTCCCTTGTCAACTAGCACTAATTTTCCAATTCCAGCTACCGCAAGGAGGATTGCTGAAACGCATCCTAATCCACCGACTCCAGCTATCATGACTTTGGCTTTCATCAGCTTTCGCTGTCCCTCAATTCCTAATATTTTTAATTGCCTATCATAACGGTCGAACGTTGCCAGATGTAGCTTCTTCTCCATCATTTTTAAGCCTCCTCATCAGCGTTAGTGCTTGGGGTCTAAATCCGAATTTTTCATATAATTTAATGGTTTCAAGGTCATTTGCGTAGCAGTCTGCAATAACGTGCTTTATCCTTTTTTCCTTGAAGTACCTAATTAGCTCTGAAAGAAGCTTTTCCCTTATCTCTCTTTTCTTCTCTTCCTTAACGTAGACTTGGTAGATATAGCCGATGCGCTCTACTTTATATAGCTCTGAGGGTTTGCGAATAATCCAACCCCATGCAAATCCTACGTTTTCTCCTTGCTCTTCAGCTACGAATATTTTTCCGCCGGTGGATATGCTTTCTCTCAGCCATGCATGTAGGAAGTTATAAGCCTCTTCATCAGTTTTGAGGTTTGGATTGTAAGTGCTTTCCCTTTTTTGAGCTAATAGGGCGAATAGCTTCACATCTTCCAAGTCTTCATTGTTAAATTCTCGAATTATCACCATCTTGTTTCCCCATTATTACTTTCAACTTATAGCATAAATAGGAGTTGCATTTTACTCATTTTTGAGTAAATACTCAAAAATGGTAATGCTTATATTGCTGATTCTGCGTTTAGTGAGCGGGTGTGAGCATGCGCAGCAGTGTGGCTGTAACGCTTACGGCTATTTTAGCTGCTTTGGCGATAGTTATAACTATCTCTAGGCTTGAAGTTGTTTATCCTGTCCTTCCATATTTGAAGTTTGACTTCGCTGAAATTCCAAGCGTAATTGCATTTTTCCTGGTTAATCCATTTTCAGGTTTTACTACGGCTGTGATCCATTGGCTTTTTCTAATTTATAGGGCTGGCGACGTCCTTGGTCCAACCATGAAATTTGCTGCTGTAGCTTCGATGCTGGCTGGCTTTTGGGTGGCTTCAAGTGTGGGTAGGAGGATTGCTAAGAATCCTAATTTTAGAGCTTATGTAATTGCTTGCTGTCTTGCTGGAGGTGTTTTGAGGGTGGTGGTAATGTCGATCTTCAATATCGTAGTTCTTTTGCTCATAGCTCCAGCATACTTGGATTACGCAACTTATTTGTTGCAGCAATTTTTTGGTCACCCATTAGACTCTGGTCAAACTTTGACTTGGACTTTAATTTTCACTGGAATTTACAATAGCATTCATGTGATTCTCACAATCGTCCCTGGAATACTTATCTACAATGTTGTGAAGCGAAGATTTCCTGGCATAGAATCTTTCAAATAATGGGAAGTTTTCAGCCAGGGGCTTTCTATTTCCCTGCAGGCTTTAATTCTCTCTTAAGCTAGGAAACCGTGATTTTCAAATATTGGCTGGGGAGAAGCTTTACGGCTAATTGTCAAGTGGTGAATTGCTTTTTAGCCATTTGTTGTTTTTCGCCTCTATTACCTACCTTTTAATCTTAACTTTTTCTCAGCAATTTCAAGTTCCTTTCTAGTGTTTATTGGAATCCAAATGCTTCTATCGTCGCCGGGTATTGTCATGCTGAAAAGCTTCTTCTCTCTTGCTAGTTTAGGTAGAATCACTGCTTCATATTCAATTGCTTCGGGCGCCTGCATGTCAATTGCATCAACTATTAATTTGTAGACTTGAGGTTCGACTACGCATACTCCTACGTGGGTGAACATTGAAATTTTTGGTTTTTCAACGAATTCTTCAACTATTCCATTTGGATTTACCTTTGCTACTCCATATGGGTACGTTGTGGATGTCACTAGTAGGGTTGTCGCCCATATGTCGAGTTCTTC
This sequence comes from Thermoproteota archaeon, assembly GCA_003650625.1. The sequence continues at coordinate 3,692 of QMQW01000032.1, forward strand.
AACTCCGTAAAGGTGGTGGGCCATGAGTTTTAGTGGTAGGAACTTGTCTAGCTTTAGGTCGTCTGGAAAAGTTATTATTCCTCTTGAATTTGCCTCTATGACTCCGATTTCAATTGCGTGTTTGAGAGCTTTTCCTTTTCCGACATTTGCTATTTTAGGGTCTTCCGCATACTCTACTTCTACTCCCAGCTTTGACCCGTCTCCTATGTAATTAATTATTTTCTCGCCTAGGTGGCCGATTAGAAGTTTGAATTTCTTGAAGCCGCAGTCTCTATATAGCTCAATTTCTCTTTCGATGAGAGTTTTTCCTGCAACTTCGATTAGTGCTTTGGGGATGTTTGGGTATCCTAATCGTTTTCCCTTTCCTCCAACTAGCATTATGATTTGGGTTTTCGATATCTCGTTTTTTAGCTCTTGAATTGCGCTCATGGCACCCCCAACAACTTTATTATTTTTTGAACTTATTACCTCTACTGCTTAAGCTGCATTTTCTCAAATTTACTTAAAATTAGTTTCAGAATTTCTCCTGCACTCTCTTCTGGTGGTTTTTCTTCAGTGTTGATGATGACCTCTGGACTCTTTGGCTCTTCATATGGAGCGCCTAGGCCTGGAACTGTCTTGCTTTCTCCAGTTAGAGCTTTCATGTATATTCCTCTTGGTGCGTAATGCGTTTCTTTTCTGCTTAATTCCCTTTCAATGCATGTTTCTAATGGGCATTTGAGGTAGGCTTCCATGAATTTCTCAATTTCCCTTCTCGCCATTTCTCTGTACTTCCTCTTGTTTCCGGTTGCGTCGATAATTACGTTGACTCCGTTTTCGGTTAGTACCTTGGCTGCGTATACGAGTGCTCCATACACTATGTCTCTTTCTTCTTCAGTGTATTTGGGCTTGGGCGTGGCGAGCTTTCTTAGAGCGTCTGATGAGACTATTTGAGCTTTGATTCCCCTTTCTTGAAGCATTTTTAGGAGAATTCTGGCTATAGTTGACTTGCCGCTGCCCGGGAGGCCGGTTATCCAGACGCACCATCCCTTTGTCATTTAATTTTCCTCCAGGTATTGATTTACATCTTTGATGTCGAATTTTTCGGTTTGAAGCACGTTTTTTATGAAGTTGAGAAGTTTTGCTCTAACTTCTAATGGTAGCGTTGGATACCATATTGGTGAAGCTACAACTAACCCTCTCCAAGCATAGAATGGCTGGACGACTTGGAGTATTTCATCATCTCCAGTTGAGTTCAGATATGTTTCCCAGAATATTTTGAAGAGCCTTTCGAACGCTCCTTCAAGTCTTCCGTGGGCTTGCAAGCTATAGAATATGTAGTTTATTGTTAGTGCGGTTACGTCGTCTGCAGGTTCGCCCCACTCACCTCGACTTCGATCGAGGAGGGAGAATTTGGTTCCTTCTCTGAACATTATGTTCCATGGGTGGTAGTCGCCGTGGACTTGGCTTAGCCTATGAGCTTTTCTTTTCAGCTTCCATCTCCACTCTATGCATTTTCTTTCCACTTCGATAAAGAA
>QMQW01000033.1 GCA_003650625.1 Thermoproteota archaeon
GCAACTTCAAACTACTGGGACTACTCGGAAGAGAAAATCATATGCACAAGCGATGGAACCGAAATTGAAATTAAAAATTCATGGATATTCTTTGGCATATGGGCATACGCCAGCGAAGCAGGCCTCATACAATCATATAGAGATAGATTCGCAATGCTAGGAGGCTTCGAGGTAACAGAAAAAATGGACGTTCAAGGAAGAAGCGAAAGAGCAGCTGAAAAGGCATTAAATCTACTTAAAGCCAAGCCAGCGCCAGGCGGAAAATTCACAGTAGTTATTGACGGCGTGCTAGCAGGGCTACTCGCCCACGAAGCGATTGGCCACGCTTCGGAAGCAGACAGCGTATTGAGAGGAATAAGCGTGCTCAGAGGAAAGCTAGGGAAGAAAATAGGATCAAAGTACGTGACGCTAATAGACGACGCAACAATAACGGGGAGATTTGGAAGCGACTTCTACGACGACGAGGGAGTTAGAGCCCAAAGGAAAGTGCTAATTCAAAATGGAGTTCTAAAAGGATACCTAACCAATAGGGAAACTGCAGAGAAAATGAACCTACCATTAACTGGAAACGCTAGAGCTCAAGACTACAGACACCCACCGATAGTTAGAATGACAAACACGTTCTTCCAGCCGGGAGACATGACCTTTGAAGAGCTAATAGAAGACATAAAGTACGGAATATATGCTAAAGGAGGAAGAGGAGGTCAAGTAAGCCCAGCAGAAGGAGTATTTCAATTCGGAGCGCAGGAGGCATACCTAATTAAAAATGGGGAGCTGAAGGAGCAGCTTAGAGACTTCAGCATGAGCGGATTCATACTAGAAACGCTGAAAAACGTGACTGGAGTTGCAAAGGACTTCGAAATCTACCCAAGCTTCTGCGGAAAAGCAGGACAATTAATGAGAAACACTTGCGGAGGACCCCACGTAAGAATTGAAAATATAATTGTAGGAGGTAGAGCGTGATGGAGCTAATTGAAGCCGTAAAATTTGCAGTTGAAAAAGCACTTAAGTTTGGAGCAAATCAAGCAGACGCATACGCATCAAAAAGGCGCGAAACCTCAATTCAAGCGACAAACGACAAAATTGGAGGAATAAGGGATAGAAGAGCTACAAGCGAAACAATTGAAGGCATTGGCGTTAGAGTAGCCGTAGGAAAAAGCGTAGCCTACGCATACACTACCATACTAGAGGAGGAAAGCATCCTTCAAGCAATAAAAACCGCAATCAAATTAGCTAAAGTTAAAGAGCCAGATCCAGACTTTAAATCCCTACCGCCAGTTAAGCCTCCAGCTAAAGTTGAAGGCATATTTGATGAGGCGATAATTACACCGCCAGTAGACGAAGCATTCGAGCAGATAAGAAAAGTTCTAAGCGAAGCAATGGAGGCAAACCCCAACTTCAACACAGTAATTTCAGGATACTCATTCACATGGGCTGAAAGAGCAATAGCAAACAGCTTAGGAGTCGAAGTTCACTTTAAAGAAAGCATGGCAGGCACAGGAGTCTACATCATAGGCGAAAGGGAAGGATTGAGAAGCCTAGGTGGAAAAACCGATGAAAGCAGATTCCTCAAGGAAGTAGACATTGAAAAGTGCGCTGAAGAAGCAGTGAAGTACGCTAAAGTAGGGCTTGAAAAGGCCAAGATAGAAGCAGGAGAAAAAACAGTTATTTTCCAGCCCGAAGCACTATCAAGCTTAATGCACTACGCATTCATCAATGCAATAAATGCCTACAACGTTCAGGAAGGAAAATCGTACTTGACTGGAAAGCTTGAAACTCAAGTAGCCTCGGAAAAACTCACAATAATAGATGATGGAACCACACCTAAAGGATTAAGAACAGCGCCGGTTGATGGAGAAGGAGTGCCAACAAGGAGAAACGTGATAATCGATAAGGGAGTGCTGAAAAGCTACCTATACGACAGCTACACGGGATTCAAAGAAAATAGGGAAAGCACAGGCAATGCATCAAGGCAGTTTAGAAGCGCAGTGACAGTAGCTCCAAGAAACCACATCATAAGTGGAGAAGAAGTAAAGCTCGAAGAACTACTTGGAGAAGTGAAGGAAGGCCTACTCGTAAGGGGAGTTATGGGAGCACACAGCACAAACATAGCGACAGGAGCATTCTCAGTTCTAGCTAATCCAGCATACGTCATCAGAAACGGCGAAATAATGGGTCAAATAAAGGGATGCATGATTGCAGGGACATTCCAAGAACTACTAATGAAGTATTCAGCCCAAGGAGACGACGTAATTCAAAAAGGCTTCCTGGTAGCACCGTCCATCAAATTCGAAAAAGTGAGAATAGCACTCTAAACTCAACCACCTTTCTTTATTACCTTAACTCCAACAACATTTTCAATTTCTTCAACACTTATAGCCCCCTCCCTAACAACCACCAGGGAACTCCCAGTTAAATCCACCACAGTTGATGGAACGCCAATTGGGCACTCACCAGCATCAATAACGAGGTCAACGGCATCACCCAATTGCCTCAAAGCTTCATGAGCAGTTCTAGGTGCCCTCCCACCAGAAATGTTTGCACTTGTACCTAAAATATATCCATTGCAAAGCTCCGCAAGTTTAACTGCCACCAAGTGATTGGGCATTCTAACCCCCAACGAGAACCTGCCGGCAGTCACTTCATTTGGAACGTAGGGCTTCTTGGGCAGAACAATAGTTAATGGGCCCGGCCAAAAAGACCTCATCAACCTCAAAGCAAGGTCATTAACATAGACCACTTCCTCAGCAGCCCTAATGCTTGAAACTATAACTGGCATAGGCTTTCCAGATCTCCTTTTAACAAAAATAGCCTTCTTAACTGCCCTGACATCAAATGGATTTGCACCTAAGCCATAAACAGTGTCCGTTGGGTAAACTATTAGACCTCCAGAAAGAACGATGTCTGAAGCTTCAACTAGAATTGATAAGCTAAACGCAGTTGGAGAGATTGTGATAATCCTAACCATATCAACAAAACATGAGCTTAAACAAGCCCTTAAAACTTTTGTAAGTTAGCTGAAACCAGCAAGCTTAAAAACTATGTTTGCTGCACCTCCAACAATCAACGCTAAGACAATGCTTACAGCTGAAATTATGGCAGCCCTCTTCCACCCGAACTCCTTAACTAATGCAGCAATAGTAGCTATGCATGGAACATAAATCATTGTAACCAGCGAAAAAACGACCATTTGACCTCCACTTAAAACAGCTCCAAAGTCTTCAATTCCAAAAACCTCCAAGAGCATTATTAGCGTAAGCTCCTTCCTTAAAATTCCAAAAATAAGTGGAACCGCACATTCAGCAGGCAAGCCAAGCAAACCAGAAATAATTGGACTTGCAATTGAGGATATCGTCCAAATGAAGCCAGTAATCTTGAAAAACTCCAAAACAACGCTTCCAAGAACAATGAGTGGAAGCGCAACGTAGATGAAATCCTTAGTTCTTACCCACGTCTTAATGATCACAGTTTTAATCATTGGAGCCCTATAGTCGGGTATCTCCATGATCAATCCAATGGGCTCACCTGGAAGTTTTTTAGTTAAAAAGCGCCCAAGCAAAATAACCAGGATTAAGTCAAAAGCGTAAAGCGAAAGAGCCGGAAGAAGACCAACATACTTACCCACAAGCCCTAGAATAACCACGGTTCTAGCTGCGCATGGAATTAAAACTACTAGGAAACCAAGAATCAACCGCTCCCTATCAGTCTCCATAATTCTACATCCAATGCAAGCGGGGACATTACAGCCATAACCCAACAATAGCGGTATGAAGCCCTTCCCATGAAGGCCAATCTTGTGCATCAAGTTGTCCATCAGAAAAGCAGCTCTAGGCAAGTAGCCTGAGTCCTCAAGCAAAGCTAGTAAAATGTAGAAAGTAAGCACATACGGAATTGCTATTGTAACTCCAGCAATTACGCCGGTGAAAAAGCCATTAATAATTATGTCAGCTACAAGGCTCGAAAAAGAGCTGTAAATTAATGATTCAATTGGAGGCAACAATAAATCCTCAATCAAGTATGATAAGAACTCTTCAAGAACAGCGCCCCCCATAAAGACTAATGAAAAGACGGAAATCATAATCGCCAGAAGAATTGGATACCCAAAGATTGGGTGCGTAGTTATGTAGTCAAGCCTTTCAGATAACGTAACTTTAGCAACAGCCTCAATCCTCTGCACCTTCGATATCACCCTATTAATTATCGAGTACCTCTCGGAAGCAATAATCACAGGCGAAGGCTCACCATGCATCTCCTCAAGCTGGCTAGCAAGCTCATCAGCCAGCAAAAGCACGAGCGACCCATTCTCCATGCTTGAAATGCGCCTAACGACCTCCTCATCCTTCTCGAGAAGCTTAACTGCAATCCAACGAGCAGGATAATTTTCACATAATTCTGGAAGGTTCTCAGCTATAGCTCTAACTAAAACTTGAATTCTCTCCTCAACCTCCCTTCCATACTCAATCTTCATGGGATGAAGCTCCAACTTGCCCTCAACAACATCAATGATCGTGGAAAGAAGTCTATCCACTCCATAACCAGTAACAGCTATAGTCGGAATAACAGGAACACCTAAAATCATCTGAAGCAATGAAACATCAATTTTAATTCCCTTCTTAGAAGCGACATCCCATAAGTTTAAAGCAATCACAATTGGAGCTTCAAGCTCCAGAAGCTGTATTGTCAAGTACAGGTTTCGCTCCAGCGCCGAGGCATCAACAATGTTCACAACAACATCCGGCCGCTCAACTGCAATGTAATCCCTAGCAACGATCTCCTCTTGCGAATAAGCTGAAAGCGAATAGGTTCCAGGCAGATCGAGCACACAAATCTCATACCCTCTATAGAAAAGCTTGCCCTCAGCCCGCTCAACCGTTTTTCCAGGCCAATTCCCAACAGTTTGACTTGCACCAGTAAGTTGATTGAAAATAACGCTCTTACCAACATTTGGATTCCCAGCTAGAGCAACAGTAATTCTCTTGCCAGCCAATGCTAATCCTCCAAAACTTTAATGAAAACCCTAGACGCTACACCTCTTCCAAGCGCAACAGAACAACCTCTAACCTGAACTACGATCGGCCCTCCAAAAGGAGCATTCC
>QMQW01000034.1 GCA_003650625.1 Thermoproteota archaeon
CACATACCAATAAAGGTTGTAAATCCACTTAACATCCCATGCATTGGAGCTAGCGGAGCAATATCTGGAGTGCTCGGAGCATACCTCTTAATGTTTCCATACTCGAAAGTAAGCATAATGACTTACACCATCTTCGGACTTCCCATAGTGATTTCACTTCCTGCAGTGATGTTCATTGGATTTTGGTTCCTATATCAGCTCTACATGGGATTTCTAAGTCTAGCAGCGCCATTCATCTACTACTCGGGCGTAGCATTCTGGGCGCACATTGGAGGATTCATAAGCGGAATGATGCTATGCCTAATTCTCGGGCGCCAAGCTAGAAGGAGAAGGATAATATACTACAGAGGTAGAAGGTGGTACGAAGTACCAGTAAGCTAATCTTCAACATAACCCCTATACTTCTCAAATATTGTTGGAGCAACCTTTAACACCTCCTTGAGCATAAGCTTAGCCATCATTCTAATTTCCCACTGCGCATCTTTGGCCAACCTCAAGCTGAAGAAGTGGAGGAGCTCCCTAGCATTCATGGTAACTACAATTGAAGTCTCAATGGCTTGGGGTATAAGGTATCTAGCATCCTCCCTAGGAATACCAAGCTTCAATAGAGTTTCATACCCTCGCTTAGCCGCCTCAATCACTTCATCGAAAATCCGCTTGGCCTTATCATTCACCTCTATTGAAGGTGGAACAACATAGTTTGCATCCACAAGACTAATAGCCCTCTGACTCTGCTGACTATAAGAAGCAATTCTATGCCTCACAAGCTGATGCGAAGTCACCCTCGAAATACCTTCAATTAAAAAGGTAAAGGAAGCATGTTCAATGGGGCTTAGATGACCCATTTTAATGCAGTGCCTAATCAGCCTCTTAATATCATTGTCGCCTAACTCCCGATAAATTTGATCTGCACCCTTACTGCTTCTGCATTGCCTAATAGCAGCGGCAACAACTCTCTCAGGCTCAGGAGTGTAAGCAAGCAAGACGACTCGCATCAAGTCCACCGAGAATACTTACATCAGAAAAAACTTAACATTAACGAATCATTATTTGTTTGTGTGAAAAAAGTCAAAGTCAAGATAAAAGCCGAAAACTGCCTAGGATGCGCAGGATGCATAATACTAGCACCAAAGCTATTCGAATACGATGAGAAAGCCAAAGCTAGAATCAAAAAAGCCTATAGAGCCGACGAAAATGAAAGGATAGGCATCATCTCAGACGAAGACCTCATAAAGCTCGTCAAGCAGATAGCATCCCTATGCCCGACATACTCAATCGAAATTGAGGAGCAAAACTAAAGCAATATAAAGCATTTTGCGCTCACACAAACAAGGGAATTGGAGGATATTGATGTGGCGACCCAGCTGATAAGTGCTCGAAATGGAAAGATAAGTGAAGAAGTGAAAAAGGTAGCTAAAATAGAGGGAATTGAAGCAGAAAAAATAGCTAGAAGAGTTGCTAGAGGATTAATAATTATTCCTAAAAACGTCGAAAGAGAAAACATAAAGATTGTTGGAGTAGGACTTGGCCTCAAAACCAAGGTTAATGTGAATATAGGAACCTCAACATTTCAAGCTGACATAAATATGGAAATCGAGAAAGCCAAGATAGCCATCAAATATGAAACAGACACAATTATGGACTTAAGCACAGGAGGAGATCTAAACGCCATCAGAAGAAAGCTCATGGAAGTAGCTCCAGTCCCATTCGGCACAGTTCCAATATATCAAGCATTCATAGAAGCAACAAGAAAAAGGGGAGCAGGAATATACATGAATGAAGACGACATATTCGATACCATTGAACTTCACATGAAAGACGGCGTGGACTTCATGACAATCCACGCAGGAATAACAAAAGAAATAGCTAAAAAGACGGTAAAAAGCAATAGGGTTGCAGGAATAGTTAGTAGAGGAGGAGCAATACTAACTGCATGGATGCTATACAACGACAAGGAAAATCCACTATACAAAAACTACGACTACCTATTAGAGCTATGCAGAGAGTATGACGTAGTAATAAGCTTAGGAGACGCCCTAAGACCCGGAGCAATAACAGACGCACACGACTACCCTCAAATGGCTGAAATGCTTACAGTAGCCAAGCTTGTTGAAAAATCCTGGGAAAAAGGAGTACAAGTCATGGTGGAAGGCCCAGGCCATGTACCTCTCAATCAAGTTGCAGCAAACATCAAGCTAGAAAAAGCATTATGCAAAGGAGCGCCATACTACGTCCTCGGACCACTAGTAACAGATATAGCTGCAGGCTACGACCACATTGCAGCTGCAATTGGAGCAGCCATAGCGGCAGCTGAGGGCGCAGACCTAATATGCTACCTAACACCCGCGGAACACCTATCACTCCCAACCCCCGAAGACGTAAAAGAAGGACTAATTGCAGCTAAAATAGCTGCCCACGCAGGAGACATAGTTAAATTAGGGGAAAGAGCATTAAAAGAGGACCTCGAAATGTCAACTGCAAGAGCAAATCTAGACTGGAACAAAATTTACAAATTATCCCTAGACCCTACAAAGGCCAGATCAATGCACGAGCGATTCGGCCTGGCCAAGGGAGCATGTACGATGTGCGGAGAGCTCTGCGTATACATACTCTTATCAAAGCTTAAGGGTGAGCGTCTTGAAAGCTAAGTTAATGAGAATTTGGGTTAAAACACCCATACTAAAAAATTCAGACCTGCTAATTATCGGCGAGTGCACTCAAGTAGTAAACCCGAAGGCAGTTGAAGAGCTAGGCGAAGGAAAGGTCATCCTAACATACTGCCCTGAAGGAGAAGGAGCGCTAGCCTATGGAAAAATCGCATCAATAATTAGAGCTTCAAAGCCCTCCAGCATAACTGTCCTAACAGTAGACGGATCACCTCACTGCCTACTAATACATGCAGCAGTTAACGAAGCAATATTCGAAGTAGGCGAAAAAGTTGAACAGCACCACTACGTGTTAGTCAATGGGAAGAAGCTAGTTAAAGTAAGTCCAGACGCAATAAGAGTAGCCAGGTATCTAAGCTTAGTCCAAAAACTAATCAATGAAAAACCCGAAATTCTCACTGAACTAGAAAAATTAAGCCTAGAGTACAAGTACTATAAAAGGCTGAAGTAAGTGAACGGGCGAAACCCAATAGGATAGAAGCTGGCAGTGCATAAGCAATCATCAAAACTAAGATTCCACAAACACCTCAACCTCAACTTCATCTCCATCTTTCAATTTCAATTCATCCCTAAGCTTCTTAGACGAAATAACCTCTATAACATCCTCCCCATAATGAGTTCGCTCAATCAAGATAACAGCGCCATCAACTCCACGTATTTTAGCCTTAAAGCATTTAGCTCCACCATAAGTTCTACGCCCATTTGAAAAGCCCTTAATTTTAATTCCAGGAAGGCTACTCAGCAGCTTTTTAACCTCAAGATCATGAATACCCTTCAACTTCAAATTCAAAGTTCCTAAATATGGCTTAAACCCAAGCTTCTTCACAAACTGCTCATAGTAATATGGAATTGACATGTAGTAAGCTCCTTCACCAAAACCACTAAAAACATAACCCCTAACCCTAAATGACCTCGGAACTTCGGAAAACACTCTCTTCAAATTCATGTAGACTTCACGAAGAACTTTCAAACCTTCATCAGTTATCCTCACAAATTGCCCACGCTTAGAAACCTCCCTATCAATCAACTTTAATTCCTCAAGCTCCTTAAGCCACCTTGAAGCAGACTGTTGAGAAATACCCATAAGCTTACCAAAATCCTTCGTTACAATGAAAACCGGCTTCCAGCAACCTCCTAGCAAGGCAAGCCTATAAAGAGCAATAAAAAGCCTTTCCTTCAACATCAACACCTACAATGATCGCTCTCAAAATTTAGTTTTATGGTTGAATTTAAAACCATACTTCACTCAGCCTTCACCTCAGGCTCCTCAACGAAAAGAAAAGTCAGCATTGAAGCAAAAATCAAGGAAAAGAAGGCCAAGTAAAATGGATAAGATTTTGAAATATTTTGATAGGTGTAACCGCCAACTATAGACCCAAGCATAAAAGCCACTTGATTTAATGTACCTTGAAAAGCAGCAGCCCTACCTCTCATGTCTCTAGGAATAAAGTCGGTAAGAAGAGCAGACAGCGTTATTGAAGACACACCTATGCAAACCGCATAAAGCATAAGCGAAATAATTGTCTGCTCAAAAGAGCTACTTAAAGTGAAAAACACTGGTGCAAAAGCAGAAATGAAAAGCGAAGAAATCAGAAGCTTAACTCTTCCAAATCTATCAGAAACATATGCTAAAATAGGTGTCAACGTCAACTTTGAAGCAGTTTGAATTATTAAAATTAAACCCCACTGAGCGGCAGTTAAACCAATAACATCTCTAGTAGCATACGTAATCCAAAACGGGTCAGCTAACCCAAAAACAAGATAAGACAAAGCGGAAACAGCAAAAAGAGTTAAAATTTTACCAGGAAACTTCAAGACTATAAGCAGTCCATCACGTATGATGGACGTCAACGCCATCCTCTTAACGCCACTTGAAATCAGCGTCTCCTTTAAGAAAAGAAGCCTCAAAAGACATGCAGTAAATGAAAAGACGAATAAAATTAAGTAAAGCAACCTCATCGAGGCAACGATTCCCATTTCATCCAAAAGTCTACCAGCAATGTATGGTGAAAACATTCCAAATAGAACTGGCCCGAAATTCCAAATCGCAAAACCCAAAGCCCTAACTTCAGGCTTCGTCGAATCCGCAATTATAGCTGAAAAAGCAGGATCTCTCAATCCTGAAATAAAACCATCCAAAGCCATTATTGGAATCAAATACTCCCAACTTGGAACTACAGCCAAAAACAAATTTATAAGCGAAAGCCCAAAACTGAGCGACACCACAAGCTTCTTCCTTCCAAATCTATCAGTCATGTAGCCTCCAATAATAAGCGGAAACACACTACATGCACTCCAAATAGCAGACAATAATCCAAGATCAAGATAAGAAGCCCCCAAAGCCAAGTAGTATAAAGATGAAAATGGCCAAACCATTTGTCCAGCAAAATTCCAAAGACCACTGGTAATA
>QMQW01000035.1 GCA_003650625.1 Thermoproteota archaeon
CACAACCAAACGTATACTCATAGGTCACATCACCAAGTAAACCCAGAAGAAAACAGGTAAAAAAGAATTTCGTTAAACGGGTTATGGAATAGCCACAGGTCTACCCGCTCCACCGGGTGTACCATACGCACCGAACGCAGTAGCAATCTCACGCAGTATAGTAACATCACACCCCATAGAGCTCCACCTAGCTATCTCGGCAGCAGCAGCATTGATCAACGCCTGCCTGCTGAACCTCTTTGCTAAGTGATAGATGCGCCTAGCGAAGTTCAGATACTTGATCCTATCATTACCGAATATTCCATGATTATCAAGTATCTGGTAAACAGCCTTTTCTTCTAGCTCAGCATAGACATCTTTAACTCTATCAGTCCTACGGGTCATCAACTCCTTCTTAGCTTCGTACTTCTGGGTGCTAGTCCTTAGACCCGCTATAAATGACTCTTCAATCATTGCAGGGGTTCTACGACTTCCACCAGACCTGCGAGCCATACATATCACCTCTCGATAAATATTGTATCTCAGAGCGATATATAACTCTAGCCCCGGTCTAGCCCCCAGTTTGTACTACTTGCTTAAGTAATCCTTTACACAGTTATCAACACATTTGTTAAAGTCTTTAGCTTTCCTACATTGTTCATAACAAATGTTGAAAATCCTCGATATATACACGTAGTCATCTCCACACATTCAGTCTCCACCTATTAGCTTACCCAGTACCTTGTCAATTTCCACGATAACCTGCTCGATCGGTACGTTGAGCTCCATAGCCACTTCTATAGCCCTCTCAACCTCCCTATCAATTGCATTTAATATCTCTTGGTACCTCACAGCCGCAACCGATAGAATGTCCAAAAACGTTGATGCCGTTAAATCGTACTTATCCCTAGCAATCTCAGCAATCGTCTTCAACTCGTCAACATCCTTTAGTAACCCCATCAATGACGCTATCTGTATTTCGATAATTCTCCTCCTCCTCATAAGGTGGGTAATCGTGTTCAGATGCTTCTGAACCTCCGGCGGGAAAGACATCGTTACACCGAAAGACATTATCCATAATGAGGATATATATCTTGATGCGCTCAAGGCTCAGCGGTCTACCAGCGGTGCCTAGAATCAGCAGTATCTTGTACTCAAGTGGTAAATCGCACCATGCTTTACCAGATACCGCGTGACTCATTATTCACCACCTATTCGCACTCCTTGAAGCACCCTCTACGCACATAACACTTAACATATGTGTCATGAAACCATTGATTTAATGTCATCATTACCAAGTACCTCCATTCACCGTCAGCTTTACATTGATTCAACAACGGACAGTATATACAGTATGAATCTCTGAGCTTCACCGGATAACCCTTTCTGATATACCATGCAATCAGCGTCATAACATATCGCAAATACTCACCATAATCAAGATTATAGTTATCCAGTATGGGTTGAACCTTGTATCTTACCCTATTCCCTTGTTTCCTGTAGAAAATCCATCCAATTCTATATCTTTTACCTGTTGTTACATACAGCAAATCCCTATAGAGCAACAATTGCCGAATATAATAGTACTTGAACTCCGTAGATTTAATTTCGTAAATAGTATTGTTCTTGATAGCATCTATCCTACCTTTCAGCACAACCTCTTCACCATCATAATCGAATCTAAACTCGACTGGTACCTCGACCTCATAACCCTTATTGTGTAAATCCTCAAGTATCAGGAAGTGTATAGCGTCACCAACATCCATAGCCCTCCTACCCTCCTCAGTAACAAGCTGATAACGATAACGGTACGGACACGTAACCACTTCGGTAACCGCAAACTCCTTCATGCTATATTCACCTCACCCTCATCCGTTATCCTCTCCTTCTTAGACTTTGTCATTTCCTCGGTGTCGTAGAACCTCAGCACCTCAGCCTCCTTATCGTAGTAGCTCTCACCATACCTCTGCCTCAGCTTCGACCGCAGCTCCTCCATCAACTGAGCAAACCTATCAGCTAACTTTTCCTTCGTTTCATTCAGCATTATCATTAATGGTGTCACCTCCTCCGCGTCGGTTGTGATAGCTCTCCGCAGAAGCTTTGATAGAACAGTCGCCTTTCTCGATAAGCGTAGTAGATACATAGCACGGTAATATAGATACTCGATCTGTAGCTCAACAGGCAGTTCATCATGATACTTATCAAGGTACGCGCGCAGCAAAGCGTTGATGAAAGCCGACCAATTAATCCCCTTCTCATCGAGGATCCTCCTGATGATTTTATGCAATTCCTTGTCTATAGATACCCTTATCTCGGGCACGAGAAGCACCTCTACGCCTACATATTTTCACAGCGGCTAAATAACGTTCGACCCACCATTTAATCCCATCATCACACCTATCGTAAATAGCCACAAGAACCCTAACATCAGGAACTCTATACTTTCCACACACACGCAGCACAGCACCTATACGGTTCATGTGATTGTGTCTGAGACGTTGAAGCTGTATCCACCCTCTATCTATCACATTCTTGAACATTGTCCAGAACCTGTTACATTCACGCCACTTGAAACGCCCTAGGATAATTACGTGGTTACCCTTTCTCGTCTCTGTCACTATCAATCCACACATCTTGTTGACCACCCAGCTCGGCAAGTTATTGAGAATATGCTTAACGTGTTTAGGATTATCAATATCGGCGCACAGAAAGTAATGTTTTCTATCAATTTGACATGTAACCCCCACCGCATAATCAAGCTCCTTTCTCTTCTGTGGAAATGTGCTCCTACGCATATGGAAGTAATACACCATATGAAATTCAGCATTCATAATTCACCACCAGAATATCAAGACCAATATTATTATGATGTAAATAAGCGTAGATATGTAGTGAGCTAACGCTAAAGTCCTAGCATCCACGCATTCACCTTTACCACTAATAATATGTTTACACGTCTTGTATATGCAATACGCTAGTTGCGCCACGAAATATATCAAAGCAACAATTCTACCTATCATCTTGGAGCCCTCTTCATCTCCTCCTCGGTTAATCCAGTAAACTGATACAGCAAGTACTCCGATATTGTATCGGCACAGCCAAGAGGATCGCTCGACTCCATAGCTGAGCACAACTCCATCGCCACATGATCAGCCACATCTATCCACGAAGCCCACTTTATGCGATAATCACTTGCTTCATCAACCTGCTCCATCAACTCGACCACCTTATCCATTATCTCTCGCAGAAGCTCTGGCTTCTTCTCCACCATTAACACCTCCAGCTCATCCCTGATGTTGTTTATTATCCACATCGCTATCCTCGACGGTCTTGTCTTCACCATAGCCCTCCTCCATACACTCCAATACCCAATGAGGTATTTGTAATTTACCACCTGACTGGTACATCAACGCAGTTGCAGCCCTGACAATTTCCTTGCAATAATCCTTGATTATACCGCTTTCATACAGCTCATCAATAATGTCCCTGTACAGAGCATTGATGTACCCCGATATATTGACATAACCAAATCGTTTTATAGAGAATGCTCCGATAATAATAGCAACATCATCGCGTATTTTCAGCCTCACCACCACCCTCCTTCACCTCAGTTTTCTCACCTTCAACTCCTTCATCCTCTTCTTTGAACTCTCTAGCTATTTTATCAGCAAGATACTTAGCATCATACTCATCCTTACACTCAATCGTTACCTTTATCCCATAAACATCTCTGTTCACATCAACCCAGCAATCCTCAACCTGAACCTTGTACCCATCATCATTTGTCGTCATAAACAGTATATCCTTGTACGTTCTACGCGTCAACGCATTAATAACTGCGCTAAACCCATTATCAGGATGTTTATTGATAATGTCCATCTTGATAATGTGTTTAGATGTTATTGTTATCCTCGCCATTCACACCACCTTTAACCTTCCTCCTTCATTGACAACCTTTATTGCATCACCCTTTCTGATTACATTGTACCGCCTGCGCAGCTTAATGTACCGCGAATTCGGATGTAAACTGAACACTATGATGTCGTTAGCCACTATTCCTAACCGTGGTACCTCGAATTCTATGTAAATTGCTGGTCTCAATGCTCTTTGTGCATAGTAATCCTTCTTGTTCGGATCTCTGATACGCTCAATGTCAATGAAATCAATTACCCGTCCCACCTTGATTTTCTTCACTATCGCATCCAATTCCTCGCCTTCACCTATTAACGCCACCTCCTCGACTTCCATCGGCTCACTCTTAACGTACTTGTACTGCTGCGACTCCTCCTCCTCAACCTCCTCATGCTCCTCCTCAACCACTACCACTTCCTGACCCTGTTCCTTTCTCTTCTTCTCCTCCTCACTCATACCCGGAACACCCCATATCATGGTTAAATAGGGGTTAGAGCGTTATGCGGTAACCGCCACGGCTCCTTGTGCGATACCCGTACTGCGCTAGGAACTGCGCTACTGCATTGAGCTTCTCCTCGTCCTGTTTAGCGAGCTCTACGAGACGCTTCAACTCGTCGAGCATTGACACGTCACGAAGGACAAGCCTGTTTGTCAATCTCGGGGTATGTACTATGAGCGCAGGTGCACCGCTCGGGTTGATGGTGATTTCGAGCGTCAGCGTACCCGTTGATGCAAGCTCAACGTTCACAAACTGATTCATCTTCATCGCTTCTTCACGAGCCTGAACCAAGCGGTCAAAAACCTGCTTGAACTTGGAAGGTTCAGGTTGAACTTGGGATTTGTTCGCCTTGGGCATGGGACTCACCGGCATGAACCCCTTCGGCAGCGTCCCTAATAAACCTTTCGTTAGGCACCTTGCGAACCGGTTCGGCGCGAGACGAACCAAAGGGCAGATCCTATATATATTAAATAGGAAAAGCCCCTTGGAAACCAGTCATATCCATTCCCATCATACATATGGTAACATACATGTACACATCAACATATATACATTTCGCTATATGTAGCAGTATACATACGTG
>QMQW01000036.1 GCA_003650625.1 Thermoproteota archaeon
AATACCCCTAAGCGAAGCCCAAAAGGCAGTTGAAGTTTACGAGGCAATACTCGAAGCCGGAAAGGAATATGGAATAGCGGAATGCGGGCTAGGAGCAAGAGACACATTAAGGCTGGAAGCAGGACTAGTCCTCTACGGAAACGACATCGACGAAAACACAACACCACTAGAGGCAAAGCTGGAATGGGTGGTAAAGTTCGAAAAGGGAGAATTCATAGGAAGAGAAGCACTCATGAAGCAAGCGGAGGAAGGACTAAAGAGAATTAGAGTCGGACTAAAAATGATTGATAGAGGAATACCTAGGCAGCACTACGAAATATACAGCGGAGAAGAAAAAATCGGAACAATAACCAGCGGAACGTACTCGCCACTGCTAAAGGTTGGAATAGCCATGGGCTACGTGAAACCACAATATGCAGAGCCAAAAACGCAAGTCGAAGTCGTTATTAGGGGGAAAAGAGCAAAAGCAGAAATAGTAGATTGGCCATTCTACGACCCCACAGCTTACGGAAGAAAGAGGGTGAAAAAATGAAGGTAAACGACTATGAAGTTAGGGAGGAGCTGTACTACACCAAAGAGCATGAGTGGGCTAAAATTGAAGGAGAACTCGTCCGAATAGGAATAACGGACTACGCGCAGAAGCAGCTGAGAGACATAGTTTACGTCGAACTTCCCGAAGTAGGCAAGAAGATAAGCAAAATGGGCGTCCTCGGAACAGTCGAGTCGGTAAAGGCGGTATCAGAGGTTTACAGCCCACTAAGCGGAGAAGTTGTCGAGGTAAATGAGGAGCTGGAAAACAGCCCAGAGCTAATAAATCAAGACCCCTACGGGGAAGGGTGGATAGCAGTACTAAAGCCAAGCAACCTTGAAGAAGAGCTCAAGGACCTCATGAAAGCCGATGAATATGCAGAATACTTGAAAAAGGAAGTTGAAGAGCATTAAGCAACTCTAACTATTTTTTCCTCACCATAATCGGTTATAACCCTCATATATCCCCTCAAAAGCTCATCCACCTCGGGATCCCCAGTATCAACCCTAAGGCAAGGTATGGTTGAAAGCTTATAGTGCGTAGCAACCACAACGATGTTTCTACGCCCAACTCTCCTAATAACTTCAGGGCTAATCTGCTGATTCCCCCTACCGAAGATGAAGCCCTGACTCCCAATAGGCGTAACCACAATGACGCTACGCCTACCCTCAATTTCGCTCAGAATTCTCCTCTCATCAACGTCAAGAGCTAAAAGCCTCCTGCCATGAAGAACGTCGACTCCAAGGAGAGTTTTAGGCAAGCCGAGGACGTCGGCAATCGCCTTAACAGTGGTTCCAGGACCCAAAATGTAGATTACATCATCCTCCATTCGCTCCACAAAGTACCTCGCAATCGCCAATTGATTTTCCCGCTCATCCTCAGTTTGGGGGCTGGGAGACTTAGCGCTTTGAATGTAGTTTGGCTCATATGGAACAAGCAAGTAGCCGTAAAGCCTAGCTGAAAGGCGGCCCTCCCTAAAAGCCTCCTCATCAACATCCATAACCTCAGCCTCCCTCAGAGGAAGATTTCCGGCCAAAAATTCGGCTACAACCTTAGCTGCAACCGCAGGATTAATGGCAAAAACTGCGGAGTGCATTTTAACTCCAGTAGGAACGCCCAAAACTGGAACCTTCAAGTCCACCGACTCGCAGACATCCCGAGCAGTTCCATCGCCACCGCAAAAAACGATTAGGTCAACGCCGAGCTCAGCCATCTGGGCAGCAGCACGCCTGGTATCCTCCGCAGAGGTTCGATCGCCAATCTCCCCAACAACTACTGGATCGAAGCCGCACTCCCTAGCTTCAAACTCACCCATCTCCCTAGGGTAAGTTATCAAGGTGCACTGGACCCCAAGCCTCCTCAGCTCCCTAAGCATCTGCTTAGCTCTCTCAGGAGCAACCGGCTTCGCCCCAAGCCTAATCGCTAATTTAAGAATCTCCTCACCGTCAGTCCCCTTTAAGCCAACTCTACCGCCCATTCCAGCTATGGGGTTAACTATGAAGCCAAGCCTCTTCATATCAACCACTAAAGGGGAGTTATGCCCATCCTATACTCTTCGCCATCTATCCTCCAAAGCTTCTCGTACGCAGCCTTGTAGGGCGGCGTCTGCGTGAGAAGAAGCTCCTTAACCCTCACTTCCCTCAAGATGTACCACTCCATGGACTTGAGCATCTCCAGAATCCTCCTATTGGAAACCGCCACGTAAGCGTCGATGTAAGCCTCAATTGGAAGGTCGAGCTCCTTCCTCATTTCCTGCAATCTCCTCACAACCTCCCTAGCCAATCCCTCGGCAATCAGCTCATCGGTCAACTCCACGTTCAAGTAGATGTCTCCAAAGTTGAATGAGGACCTCACATAGCCCTCTGCAACCTCCTCCCTCACAACGAGGTCCTCAGCAGTCAATCTAATTCGCTCCCCATCAATTTCAACTTCATAATAGCCGCTGGAGTCAAGAGCCCTCTTAACCTCAGCAGGATCAACCGACTGAAGAGCTTCCAGCAGCAACTTAAACTTATCCTTAAGCTTCGGCCCTAAGGAGGCATGGTTCGGACTTACTTGAATCACCTTAAGCTCATCCTCCTCACCTTTAGCGAGAAGCCTAACCTGCTTGACATTGGCTTGCTCGCAAATCACTGACTTAAACTCCTCAATTGCACTATCAACTTCAGGCATATCCGAAGCAACCAACAGCTCCATCAAAGGATATCTGAGCTTTATCCTTGCACTCTGCCTAGCACTCAGGGCAGCCTCCACAATCGACCTAGCTATACCCATAAGCTTCACAAGCCTCTCATCCACGAGGTCTTCAATAGGCTCAGGCCAGTCGCACATGTGAATGCTTTCAGGAAGACCTTCATCTGCAGGCCTGAAAATCCCTTGATAAAGCTTCTCGGTTATGAATGGAATTATTGGAGCAGCCAACTTCAAGAAGGCGAGAAGCACGTGATAAAGAGTTGCGTAAGCAGCAAACTTCGTTGGATCCTCACTTTCAATCCAAGTTCTCCGCCTAATCAGCTTGATATACCATCTGCTAACGTCCTCAACTATGAAGTCCCTCAAAGCTCTAGCTGCCTCATGAATGTGAAGACTCTCCATAGCCTCAGTAACCTTCCTAACCAGCAATTGGGTCTTGCTTAGAAGCCACCTATCCTCAGGCTGAAGGTGCTCCCTAACGTCATTCAAGCTGCACTTAGCAGGAGAGTAGCCGTCCAAGTTCATGTAAAGGCTTGCAAAGTAGTAGACGCTCCACATTATCTTCAACGCCCTATAGACCTCGCCCAGCTCATCCATGGAGAAGCGCAGGTCCTCCCAAGGAGTGCACTGGAGCTCATACCACCTGAGAGCATCCCTACTATACCTGCTGAAAACCTCTTCAGGGTAAACAACGTTTCCAAGCGACTTGTGCATTGCCCTGCCATACTGGTCAAGGGACCAGCCGTGCATTAGCACCTGCTTGTAGGGGGATCTGCCGAATCCAATGTAGCTACTGACAAGCAGGGTGTAGAACCAACCCCTAGTCTGGTCAGGGCCCTCAAGGATCAAGTCCGCTGGCCACCACTTCTTAAACTCATCCTCACGCGATGGGAAGCCCAAGCAAGCCCATGAAGCAACGCTTGAATCCATCCAAACGTCTAGAATGTCAGGTACCCTACGCATCTCTCCTCCACACTTGCACTTCAAAACAACTTCATCTATCCAAGGCTTATGAAGGTCGAGGACAGGCGGAAGCCTTACGGCTTTGCTCTTCAACTCCTCTACGGAGCCAATAACCTCCCTACGCCCACACTTCTCGCAGATCCATATTGGGAGTGGGGCACCCCAATACCGCTGCCTCGAAATAACCCAGTCCCTCACATTTAAGAGCCAATTCCTAAACCTACTCCTTCCAGCCCAGTCGGGAACCCACTTTATCCGCTCATTCTCCTCAAGAAGCTTCTCCTTTATCTCCGGAACCCTGATAAACCACTGCCTAGTCGCCCTGAGAAGAAGCGGAGTCTTACAGCGCCAGCAATGAGGATACCTATGCCTAACCTTCCCCCTATAGAGAAGGAGGCCCTTCCTCTCCAAGTCCCTAATTATATCCTCATTAGCATCCCAAATCAGCTTACCAGCATACTTACCTGCTTCACCCGTAAACCTCCCAGACTCATCCACGGGAGAAACTACGGGCAAGTTGTACTTCAACCCTACAAGGAAGTCCTCTTCACCATGCCCAGGAGCAGAGTGAACGCACCCAGTACCCTCCTCCATCGACACGAACTCCTCACTCAAAACAACCCTATGGGCGCCGCGGATTCTCCTCTGAACATCAACCTCATCGAGGAGCGGAGGAACGTACTTCAATCCCTCGAGCTTCCTACCTGGAAATCGCTCTAAAATTTCATAGTCCAACCCGACCTCGCTGAAGACGGCCTCACACCTAGGCTCAGCTAAAATGTAAACTTCATCTCCAACTCTAGCTCTCACATAAGTATGCTCGGGATGAACCATAACAGCAACATTAGCAGGCAAAGTCCATGGAGTCGTAGTCCAAATTAGGATGAACTCACCATCCCTACCCTCAACCGGAAACTTAACGTATATGGACGGGTCCTCAACCTCACGATACGCGTCGGTCACCTCATATCCCGAAAGCACAGTTTCACATCGAGGACACCAGTGGAAAACCATGTAGCCAACATCAAGCAACCCCTTCTCCTCAGCCTTCTTAACCACCCACCACTCAGCCTCGATATACTCCCTAGCTATGGTCATGTAGGGCTTATCCCAATCCATCCAAACTCCCAAATTCTTAAACTGCCTCTCAAGAACCTTCAAGTGCTCAAGAGCATACTCCCGGCACTCCTCAACGAAGCGCTTAACTCCAAGGGACTCTATATCCTTCTTCGTC
>QMQW01000037.1 GCA_003650625.1 Thermoproteota archaeon
GTTGTTTTCGTAGGATGCTCCCACCCTGGAGTAGCTTCAATACTTGAACGGGCTGCGGAAGTCACTGAGTCCAGTAGTATATGGGGTGTCATTGGAGGCTTTCACATTGACGCTGCTGAGGCATATGATGTCGCCAAAGTACTCGAGCATTTTGATGTGAGGCTCGTTGCCCCTTGCCATTGCACTAGCAACGCTGCTATAAATGTCCTTTCCAAGCTTCTCGCCGAAAGGTTTGTTAGCGCTTATGCTGGTAGGCGCATAGTTATTGGAGGGAATTGCTGAGTTAGATCTGAGTGGTGGTTTAAGTGGGGAAGTACGTTTTTGGACCTGTTCCATCTAGGAGGCTTGGAATGTCTTTGGGGGTAAATAACATCCCTGCAAAGCATTGCACGTACTCGTGCGTTTACTGTCAGCTTGGTAGAACTATGCGTTTAGGAGTTGAGAGAAGGGAGTTCTACCCTCCAGACGAGGTTGCTAATGAGGTTATTGAGTCGGTTAGAAATCTCAGCTCTCCAATCGATTATGTAACTTTTGTGCCCGATGGCGAGCCTACTCTTGACATAAATCTTGGCAATATCGTGGAGAAAATTAAGGAGAAAATTGAAGTTCCAGTTGCCGTGCTAACTAATGCGTCGCTAATTTTTAGGGATGACGTTAGAAGTGACTTATCCCTGTTCGACCTGGTTTCATTGAAGGTGGATTCCGCCTTACCTGAAGTTTGGAGCGCTGTTAATAGGCCGCATCCGCGCCTCTCCTTGGATGAGGTGCTTGAGGGAATAATGGCGTTTGCTCGTAGCTATAGGGGTATTTTGATCACTGAGACGATGCTTGTAAGTGGCTTGAATACAAGTGAACATTCTATTCGGGAAACTGCTAAATTCATATCCAGGGTTAATCCATTTAAAGCCTACATCTCAATTCCCATTAGACCTCCAGCTGAAGCTTGGGTTAACCTGCCTTCGGAGGACTTGATCGTAAGTGCCTATTCATTGTTTGCTGAAGCTTTAGGTTTGGGGAAGGTTGAATTGCTCTCGGCTTTTGAGGGTCCTGAATTTACTTTTATTAGCGATCCAATTAAGGACTTCTTGGCAATTGTTTCTGTTCATCCAATGAGGCTTGACTATGCCTACAAGTTTTTTGAGAGAGCTGGCTTGAATCCCAATGAAGTTCTGGAGGATCTCATACGTAAGGGAAGCGTTGTGAAGGTGAGTTATGGGGGGCGCATATTCATAATGCGTAAATTTTCAAGGCCTCGTTGAGTTTTCAACTCATCTAGTGTAGACATCTATTTTACGCTTACTGCTCGGTTGCTGAGGATAGCAGAATTGTTTTAAATTTTCATGTGCTAGTTATTGTGGCGGTGTACTTATGGCTACAATGGAAGTTAAGCCGACTAGGATGGAGCTGCTGGCGCTTAAGCGTAGGTTGAAGTTAGCTAAGAGAGGTTTGGAGCTTCTCCAGGAAAAGAGGGACGCCCTTATAATGGAGTTTTTCGCTGCCGTTCAGGATTATAAGTCTCTCAGAGAGGAGGTCATATTAGCGTTAAGGGAGGCTTTTGCAGCTTTAAGCGGAGCTGAAATTGAGCTGGGTGCACTTAGAATTGAGAGGATTGCAGCTGGAGTTCCTGAGGCTGTGGAGGTTGATATGAGGACGAGGAATGTTATGGGCGTTTTAATTCCGGTGTTCACTGCAAATATTAGGCGGGTTGAGCGGCCATACAGCTTGATCGATACGACCGCATATCTTGACACTGCTGTTGAGAAGTTTTCTATTGCGGTGAGCAAGATCGTTAAGCTCGCTGAGGCGAGTGCGACTTTAACTAGGCTGGCTGAGGAGGTGAGGAAGGTTAGGCGGAGAGTTAATGCTCTTGAGTCGATTGTAATTCCTAAAATTGAGGATGCCATCAAGTACATCGAGCTCTATCTTGCTGAGAGGGAGCGCGAAGACATTTTCAGAGTTAAGAGGATTAAGAGAAAGCTTGAATTGAGGGCTCAAGCTCGCTAGCTCATTTCTTCATGGATGTTAACGTTAAAATTGCCTTTGCCAGGTCCCCTTCAGCTTCCATTAATGCTCTTCTCGCTTCTTCTATGCTGACTCCTGCTTGAGCAGCTACTAGCTGTACATCTTCCTCTGGAATTTCGATTGCTTCCTTCTTTTCAGTTTCTTCTCTCGGTGTGGTTATTGGCTCACCTACTACTTGGAATATTGTTTGTCCTCCAATTTTCATTAGCGAGACCGTGGGGCTTGTAAGCTTGATCAATTCCCTTTCCCTGACTATGATTACTTCCTCAACGTCTGACAGCTCCTCTAACTGCATGCCTAGCTTCTTCATGAGCCTCCTCATCTCTCTAGGTGACATTCTCCTCACATTTTTCACCGCCTACTCCTTTTCTTACCTTAACGGCTACTCCACTTTTAAAGGAAATCATTTCTTCACCATTTAATACTGCTCTTCCAACTGCTAATAGTCTGTCGCTTTCGTCGACAACTATAACTTCGCTTCCAGGCCTAATGTTGGGGTCTGCTTCGACCACGTGTTTTGCGAAGACGTTTCTCCCTTCCTTGATGAACTTTGCGATCTCGCTTGCCACTATAACCCTTAACTTGGGTTTCCTAGTTTTTTCCACTATTCTTCTAGCTCCTTCTATTGATAGGGCTAGGTATCCGTCGCTGGCTCTCATTGTTGCTAGCAGCTTGCCTTCATGGTATATTCTCCTTATTTTGCCTGTTTTTCTTGCTTTTTCTATTTCAACGCCGTTTGGGAATAGTATGTCTCCAATGCCTTTTCCAAATTGGTATTCAGCTATTCTCCTGATTCTATAGAGGTCTGTGGATGTCATTGCTCTCACTACATGTACGCCGTTGGGATTGTATGCTTTTTGCCCTTCAGCACTTTATCTATTGCCTTCAGGAAGTCCATCATCTTTACGCACTTTCGCTTTTCTCTTATGGCATTCATTCCGGCTTCGGTGCATATTGCTTTTATGTCGGCTCCGCTCGCCCCTTCAGTCATCTTGGCTAGTGTTTCCAGTGATACTTCCTTCGATATCCTCATTCTTCTGGTGTGTATCTTCAGGATTTCAAGTCGCCCCTTCTCGTTTGGAAGTGGTACTTCAATTATCCTGTCGAATCTTCCTGGCCTGAGTAGAGCTGGGTCGAGCATGTCTATCCTATTTGTTGCTGCTATTACTTTCACGTTTCCTCTGGGGTTGAAGCCGTCCATCTCGCTTAGTAGCTGGGCCATTGTTCTTTGGACTTCCCTTTCTCCGCTTGTTGATAGGTCCATTCTTCTTCCGCCAATGGCATCTATTTCGTCGATGAACACTATGCTTGGGGCTTTTCTTCTTGCTAGGGAGAATAGTTCTTTGACCATTCTTGCTCCTTCTCCAATGTACTTTCTCACTAGTTCCGAGCCAACAACCTTTATGAACGTAGCCTTCGTTTCGTGGGCTACTGCCTTTGCTAGCAGCGTTTTACCGCATCCAGGCGGCCCGTATAGGAGGACTCCCTTAGGTGGATCTATGCCTACTTCATTGAATAGCTCTGGCTCTAATAGTGGTAGTTCTACGGCTTCCCTAATCTCTTTTATTTGCTCTTCTAGGCCTCCGATGTCGCGGTAGGTGACATTTGGCTTTTCAATTACTTCCATTCCCCTTATGTATGGGTCTTCGACTTGAGGTAGTATTTCGACTACGGCGAATGTCCTTTGATTGAGGGCTACCCTGACGTTTGGCCGCAGCTTTCGCTTATCTATGAAGCTTGACACGTAAACTACTAGGCTCTGCCCAGTTGAGCTCCTCACTATTGCTCTTCCATCGCTTAGGACTTCCACCACTCGCGCTTCAATTAAGGGTGGGGAGCTTAATCTTTTGAGCTCTTCCCTGAGGAACTCTATTTCTTGAAGTAGTCTGTCTCTCTCTTCGCTTAAAACCTGGAATTCCAATTCCAAGTTTCTGAGCTTTCTCTCTAAGTACTTGGTGTAGCTCTCAACTCTTCTAAAGTAGGTGATTTCCTCGCTATCTATTGGGGATGGCAAGGCGTCGCCCTCACTTCAACTCTATGTACGCTGATGTTCTCCGTAGATACTTCTCGCTTCGTCTAAAATTAAAATTTCTACCATGAGCGTAAACCGTATAAGTTGACATGCGCATAATTGCTGTGGTGTGAATTTTGAGCTGTGAATTATGCGGCAAGCCTCTTAGGGGCAGGGGTAGGAAGGTTCTGATTGCAGGTGCGGTTTTAACTGTTTGTGGTGAATGCGCGAAGTACGGCTCTCCCATTATGGAGAAGCCTAAGGCTTCAAGGTTTACCTATAAGCCGACTAGGGTCAAATCGGTTAAGCCTAGAGCCGTGAGGAGAAGATTGGTTGAGGAGCTTGAGGTTGTTGAGGACTATGCTGAGAGGATTAGGGCTGCTAGGGAGGCTCTAGGTTGGACCAAGGAGATTTTAGCTGAAAGGGTTAAGGAGAAGGTGTCGGTTATACGTAGGATAGAGTCTGGAGCTATGGTTCCGCCTATACCGCTTGCCAGGAAGCTGGAGTCGGTTCTTAAGGTTAAGCTTTTAGTGCCTGCATTAGCTCCTGAATTGCATCAACCTACTCTAACTTCTAAAAAGTTCGAATTGACTTTGGGGGACATTGCAGAAATTAAATTTAGGAGGAAGCGCTGATCCTCCCATAATCTTCTATTTCAGACTTTATTTGGTCCGCGATTTCGCTCATCAGCTTATCTAAGTTGTCTCCCTTCTTTGCGCTTATGGGTATTATGCATTGGTATGGAAATGCCTCCCTAACTATGCTTTCTGCTGCCTCAATTTTTTCGCTGGTGGCTAGGTCTATTTTGTTTAGGCAAACTATGACTGGAGTTGCAGGAGCAA
>QMQW01000038.1 GCA_003650625.1 Thermoproteota archaeon
AGGGTTAGGACTTACATCGCTGATCGCGATAAGGCTTCATGGCTTATTCAAGCTAAGATGGCTGCTAAGAGGGAGTATGAAGCGCTAGTAGTCCTCTATTCTAGGGGGGTTCGAGTTCCCAAGCCAATTGCGTGGAATAGGCATGTGGTGGTTATGAGCTTCATAGACGGCGACCCCCTCTACGTTTGCGACGTCCTGCCGGATCCTGAAGGTTTTCTTGAGGAGGTTTTGGCTGACATTAGGAGAAGCTTTAGGGAGGCTGGAATTGTCCATGGAGATTTAAGTGAGTACAACGTGATCGTCACTCCTGAAATTGAGCCTCTCATAATTGATTGGCCTCAATTCGTCTATGCTTCTCACCCAAGCGCGTACATGCTTTTGGAGCGGGACGTAAAGAACATTGTTAGGTTTTTTAAGCGGAGATTTCGAATTGAAGTTGACTTCAGGGAAGCTTTGTCGGCTGTAACTGGTTGAGCCAACTTTAAGTAAATCCGCTGCAATTATTTTTAGCGGTGTCTCTGTTGGCTAGTGATCAGGATTTAGTTATGGGTATAGACTTAATGGCAATGTGTTCGCCTTCAGGTTTAAGGCAGCCTAGGTACGCTGTGGTGGTTATTAGAGGTGATGGTGAGGTAGTTGAGAGGCATGAAGATGTTAGTAGGCGGAGGCTAGTTAAGCTTGTGTGGAAGTTTAAGCCTAAAATTCTTGCAGTTGATAATGTCTTTGAGCTTGCTTCATCTCCTAGTAAGTTGGTGAAGTTCCTCTCTTTATTACCTGCTGAAGTTAAGCTTGTTCAAGTAACTGGCTCCCCTCTATATGGATTTAAGCCTCTCAAATACCTTGCACGCGCTCATGGCTTGTTCGCCGGAGGCAAGCTTTCTCCAGTTAAAGCTGCTGAGTTGTCTGCTAGGCTTGCGCTTCGAGGCGTTGGCTATGTTGCTTGCCTGGTTAAAGGTGAGACGAGAATTGTTGTGTGTAGGCGGAGAGTTCCAGGGGAGGGTGGGATGAGTGAGGATCGATTTGAGCGTAAAATTAGGACTTCTGTTTTGAGGGTTGCTAGGGAGATTAAGGAGTCCTTGGACTCGCATGGATTTGACTATGACTTGTTTGTTAGAAAGGGTAAGCACGGCTTTGACAGCTGCTTATTCATCGTTTATGCGCCTAGGGATGAGCTTAAGGGTGTAGTTAAGTCCATGAAGAGCAGCGACGTGAGAGTTTTAGTTAAGCGGGAGCCGTCCCGCAAGTTGACCTTCGCGCCAATTAGCGGCGAGGAGCCATTGGGTTCCTCGGCTAGGGATTACTTGATCGTAGGGGTTGACCCGGGAGTTGTTACTGGAGTTGCTGCTATTAACTTGTTTGGCCGCCTAGTTTTGCTCATGAGTAAGCGGCATTTGAGTAGGAGTCAGCTGATAAGCGCGTTAATGGAGCATGGGCACCCAATACTTATAGCTACGGATGTGAATCCTCCTCCTTCCTTTGTCGAGAAGTTGGCGTCGATGCTGCGCGCTCCAACTTTCTATCCTCCTCAAAGTTTGACTGTGTCCGAGAAGCAGGAGATCATAAAGCGCTACTTTGACGAGTTTAAGCTGGATGTTAGGGGGTCGCTTGACTCCCATAAGAGGGATGCGTTGGCTGCTGCATTGAAGGCCTTCATGAACTTTCGGAATAAGTTTGAGCAGGCTGAAGCTCATGCCCGTGAGGCTGGCGCTGCTGTTTCCTCGAAGGAGCTTAGGGCTTTGATCATTAAGGGTTATAGCATTAGGGATGCAATTGAGAAGCTTACGCCTAAGGTGGAGGAGCCGCCGCCACCTAAGGTTGAGGTTAAGCAACCCGTTGAGAGGGATGAAGTTCGAGAATTGAAGGAGAAGTTGAAGGCTGAAAGGAGGAGAGTTAAAGCTCTTCTTGCTCAGAGGGAGCAATTGGCGTCTAGGATAGAGGAGCTTGAGAAGAAGGTTAGGGAGTTGGAGCGGACAATTGAGTTGCTTCAAGTTGAGATGACGATGAAGATTAAGAAGGAGAGAGAAGTTGCTGCTTTGGAGTCGAGGATAAGCCAGCTTACTTCCATGCTTAATGAAGTTGGCAGGAAGCGTGATGAATTGGAGAGAAAGTTAAGTGAGTGGAGGGGTGCTTTCAATAAGTTGCTGAGGGGGGAACTTATTCCCCTTAAGCCCTTCAGGAACTTATCCAAGGACGATGCTTTGAAGAGCTTGAAGTGCCTTAACGTGCGTAAGGGCGATGCCATATACGTTCATGATTTGAGCTTAGCCGACCCTGAAGCTGTAAAGGAGCTATCCAAGATTGGCGTCAAGTGCATTGTTGGAAGTAGGCGGCCGCCTGCTCACGTCCTAAACCTTTTAGAGGAAAATGTCATTCCTTTCATTTCCGCTGATGAAGTTGAATTGACTTGGATTGATGAGCACCCGCTGGCTGACAGGATTTTGCTGGATAAGTTGGCTAGTGAAATTAAGGCTAAGTTGATGCGCATGGCTGAGGATAGAGAGACATCTAGAATCAAGTCCCTTTTCGAAGAGTATCGGAGGGAGCGCTTGGAGTCGCTAAAAGATCTCGACTTTGCGCTGGAGTACTAGCTCTGTGATTTTAGTTACGTTGGCCATTTCTTCATCCACTATGCCTTCCACATCTCCCCTCACTGATGATAAGCTGTACCCGGGTTGGAGTATCATTTGCACATCTACGTGTAGGGGGTCATCTATTGGCCTGCCTATTTGCCCCAAAATTTTCACGTATACTTCCTTGATTCCATTGACTTCTTCGTATATTTTGTTGGCTAGGATTTTGGCCATTACGTTGTATATTTTGCCTACATGGCTGACTGGGTTTTTGCCTGCGGTTGCCTCCATGGACATCGGCCTGCATGGAGTTATTAGGCCATTAACCCTGTTTCCTCTGCCTGTGTTTCCGTCATCTCCACTTTCAGCTGAAGTTCCGGTTACGGTTATGTAGATGATGCCTTTATCGGGCTTGTCGGCTGCATTAACTTTAACGTTAACTGGGTAGTCGGTGATTTTTGCAGCTAAGTCCTCAATTCTCCTTTTCACTTCTTCCTTCACGCTCATGTAGTGATCCAAGTCTGGAATTAACTTGCTTATCATGGCTGCAGCTATTGTTAGCTCTATCTCCTTATCCCTTCGGAGGCCCATGACCTTTATGTCTTCGCCTACCTCCGGCAGCTCCTTCTTCAGCTCCTTCGAATTTAGATACTTCTCGGTTTCGAGAACGAGTCTTTCCGTTTGGGTTAGTGGGGCGAAGCATACGCCGAAGGAGGTGTCGTTGGCTAATGGCATTTTTCTGCCAAACTGGAAAATGCTCACTAAATCCACTGACCCTGGCCTTATCTTGTAGTCTATTATCATGTGCTCGTCTGGATCGAGGAATCTAAAGTTTTCCTTGATGAATTGCCTAATGGCGTTTACTGCAATGCATCCTACTGGTATCCTCGTTATCTCCTTTTCCTTGATTACTTCGTTTGCCGCTCTGCCGGCAATTATCACGTATATTGGTTCCTCGACGTAGCCTCCCCCAAATGATGGGCTTGCTCTCCCCCCTACCACCAATCCCTTATCGACATTGTGGTGGAGTATCGTTCCAAACTCCTTTAAGTAGTATTGTGAGAGAGCTAAGCTTACGCTTTCAGCCGATGCATCTGCAATGTAGTCGGGATGTCCAAGCCCCTTCCTCTCAACGATTTCCGTATTAAGCTCCTCAACTGGCTTTTGACATAGCAATTCGATATTTATGCGCCCTTTTTTGTCCATTTTTTGCACACCTACTTTTCTGAAGCTTAACCTTATAAGTTATGAATTTAAGGTTTGTCATTCGCTTGAATGCCAATTGTTTTAAGTTTGAATTAGGTAAGTAAATGTTATGGGAGATGTATATGCTGCTTGCGTCGATTGCTAGTTGGAGTAAGTGTGAGGAGATGCTTGAAAGGTTTAAGCCTGATGCAATATGGTTCATAGTCGATTTTTACAATAGAACTGTGACTGTGAGATTTACCGATGGCCTTGTCATATACGAGTACTCCTCCGAGAGCGACGAGTACCCTTCATGTGACATTTACGAGTTTAAGCCTGAGGGTTTTCCTGAGGACGGCGTGGTGGAGATTGAGAGTGATGTTTTAGGGGAGCGGGTAAAGTACCTTGTTGGCTGCCAGAAGTTGGATAGAGTGGAGTTGTGGTGCGTTTACAGTAATTACTATGATGTAGTGAGACCTGTGGTTGAGAATAAGCTTAGCAAGTATGGGCTTCCGATTGAGGGAATTATAACTGAGGTGGCTGAGGCTCTGTAGGTCGGTAGGCTTAAACTATGGGCATTTCAAGCCTTATGTAGAGGATGTTGTTTCCTCTAATCAATATTTTTCCGTATCTTGCAACTGGGTCTCCGTTGTTGAGTTCCTCTGCCTCTACTAATATTAGGTTCATGCAGTTATCGCACCTTTCTAGAATTCCCGCATATTCGTGCCCGCTCTTCAATTTTACGTGAACCCTGCTATTTACAGCGCGGTTCAACAGTCTTAGGGGTAGCTGGCTTCTCAAGCTTTTCCCTCGCTTTTGCTTAACTCGTCAATTAGCTTAGCGCATGATTATTTATAATTTTCCATTTACTTGCGGCTTCTAACTTTCTGGAGTTTGGATTATGAGCGCAGCACTTAAATACTGCCGTCTGGACTATCAGTCTAGTTTAGGTGTCGATTTAGCGGGTTAAATGCTGGCGGGAGCTATGATTTCTTGACTAA
>QMQW01000039.1 GCA_003650625.1 Thermoproteota archaeon
AGCGTCCAGAGTGTTGTGAGTGGTTTTAGTATTTCCGGATTTATTTTTACTGCTACCGGGGTGAGGATTGCTGACGATGCTAGATAGGCTATTGTTGCCCCGTTGACCCCTAGTGTTTTCGAGAGGATAGGTAGTAGGGTTATTAGTGTTGCTAATCTTGCTAGTCCTATTAGCGCTATTTTGCCCGTTTTTCTCTCTCTGTTTAGCTTCATTATTGCTGTTGTTAGGGCGGTTAGTGGGGTTATTGAAAGTAGAAGTGTTTTTAAAGCGTTAGCTCCTCCTACAAGCTCCGGATTGATTATTTTCAGGATGGTTTCTGGAGCGGACATGACAGTAACTATGGCCAGTGTTGCTAGTGCTAAGCCTATTCTGAAGCTTTCTGTGAAGGGGTTTGTGTTTCTTCTTGTGCCTATTGGTAGTGCTGCGCTTAGTAGTGCGTTAGGTATTCCGGCTATTGCTAACGTTATCATTAGTGTTATGTAGAGTATTCCTGTTTGGAAAGCTTCTCCGATTAGGAATGAGAAAACATATATGCTTAGCATTGTTAGGAGCTGGTTTGAAAACATGTAGGGATAGTTTGCTAGTGAGAGCTTGAGAATGGAAAACAAGCTATTAAGTTTAAACTTGGCTCCACCCCTCATTTGGGATATTAGAAACGCTAGTGCAGTGAATGTGGAAGCTAGGGGAAAAGCTAAGTACCCTATTAGCGGTGCTAACGCTTTAAACCCTAAGATGCTTAGGAGGATCCCTAAGGAAAGCTTTGCTAAGGACCCGGTAAGAGATGCTGTAAAGAACCCTTTGAACTTCTCGAACCCTATTAGGGAGAAGAGAGCTGAAACGTTTAAGCACATAGCTAAAGCTAGTAATGAAGCTAATGGTGCATAGTTCCGGTAGCCTAAAGCGCCAGTTAAAGGCATAGTTAGTAGTGCTGCTAAGAAACCTAGTAGAGAAGCTAAAACCATGGCTGACAAGAGGGATTCGGTACCTTTAGCCGCAACCTCCCTCATAACAGCAATGTTCAGTCCAGCACTAACCAGCGTTACAGCAATTGATGATGCGCTAACAACTGCTGATGCAACACCTACACTCCAAACACCAACAACCCTTGTTATCGCGAACCAGAAAACAAAACCGCTCAACATTGCCACTATGTTGCTTAGGAAAAGCCAAGTACCACCCCTAATAGTCTCGTAGGTAGCACCGCTATTAGTAGGCATTACCGCTAAATCCTCATGTAACAATTAATCTCCAATATATTTCCTCATAGAAGTTTATAATCCTTAATACAGCGTTACCCTAGGAACTCCCACATTTAGCAAATAAGGTAAAAGCATAGATGACATGATACAATACGGTTTACTATTGAAGATTGAAGAGAGTACCTGTAGGGGTTACATTGCTTTAATATGGAGGATTGTTGATGTTAAACGCTTCTTCTCCTAAGAATGGCTAATGCTATTACTGCTGTCCCTACGATTGCTACGGCTACTGCTACAGCTGTTACACCCCAATTTGGCTGTGTTATAACTTTTGTCTCGGTTTTAACTACTGTTGTTGGTTTAGTGTATGTTGTTGTTTCCGTTTTAGTGATTGTTTCAGTTATGGTCTTTGTTTTCTCGGTTACCGTGGTTTTCGTGTAGGTTCTTGTCGTAGTTGTTGTGGTTGTTTCTGTTTGAGTCCTAGTCACTGTTCTTGTAGTGTACTCCGTAGTTAAGATGGGCTGTGTTTTGGTTACAGTTGTTGTTACCGGTGCTCCGGGAACTGCTTGCGTAACTGTTTTGAAAGCTGTTGTGGTTTGTGTAGTAGTTTGGGTTGTTGTAACGGTTACAGTGTAGTAATAATAGTACGTTCCTGAAAGTGAAGCTGCAAGGGTAGGTAAGCCTCCACCACCAATTAAAGCTATAAGCCCTACTATAAGCGCAGGCACTAGCGTAAGCGTGAGTACGCCTAGGTATTTCCTTCTATCATAGCTCATCCTTGAAGCCACCGTGTTCGAAAAATTTTAGCAATCATACTTTTACTATAATGTATGAAGTATAAATACTTGATGCTACGTTACTATATAATGTCGCCATGACTGATAAGTGAGGGTAATGAGGGATAACTTCATTAGCAAACTGAGCTACGCTTTACATGCCACTTCACTACTTATATTGCTAAACAGCTTCCTTGCTAGACTAGGTTTTCTCTACTGGATAACTCTAGGAAGAGTAACCGTAGGTTCGAACGTAACTCCAATTAGTGGTGATTTGAAATTAGACCTTACCGTAAGCGCTACACTAGCTTACATATCGTTAATACTGCTACTCTGTAGGGTAAAGAATGTTGGCTTGAAAACCGTAGGTTCCTTAACCATAATTTATATAATGTTAACAATACTGTTCACACTTTATTTACATGAAACCCTTTTCGTAATGGCCACGGTTCTCCTAGTAGCTACGATATATTTGTTTTTTAAAGGGGAAGGGAGATTCGAATATGTTTACGGAATCATGTATGCGATAGCGGGTATTGAGCTTTTAGTGCTCCTATTCCACATTTTCAAAATAGCTACTGGTAAAGCGGTAATGCAGTTAGCTAACGCTTTAAAATTTGAAGCAACAATTTGGAGCTGTGCATGGTGGCTTTCGCCTCTAGTGCTTTTCACAACGTTTCTCATAGGCGTGTTTAGAGCTAGGAATCCGAATAAGTTTAAGATTGTTCTTATCAAATATGGGATAGGGTTGCGTAATTCACGTAGC
Source organism: Thermoproteota archaeon (assembly GCA_003650625.1). The sequence goes on from QMQW01000039.1 coordinate 2,742, forward strand.
ACTATGTGCTGTAATGGCTTAGGTAAGTACTCACCGGTTCTGCTAGTACTTCTTCCGCTTATTATTTCGCTATTACCTTATTTACCCACGGTAAACCCTGATTTGAAACCTGTAAATACCGATTGGATATACTACTATAACTACTTATTGAAGGCTAGGGAAAGCGGATTACAGAGCGTTCTTATTGAGCGTAGCGATAGGCCTCTATACATAGTTTTACTCTACTGTTTCTGGCGTATAACGGGAGTTGACTTAAAGTCTTTAGCGGTATTTCATAATGTGTTTTTACTTCCCCTCTATACTGCTTCACTATTCTACCTAGCTAAGGAATATTATGGGTTAAAGGTTGCCAAGTGGATTCCGATTGTTGCCCCAATGTCACCTATTTTCCTAAGCTTCATTTACGGTGGTTTTCAAGCTAACCTTTTCACACTATCACTACTACTCATAGCTTTAGGGTTACTAGCTAAACCTAGTCCTAGAAGAACAGCTATTGCATCTGCGATTTTCGCTATTACGCTTTTTACACATTCATGGACATGGCTTCAATATACTGCAGTACTTACCCTAATGCTTCTAGCTAAAATTGTTAAGGCGGGGGGAAAAGTTGATAGGGAGTCTTTAAAACCGTACCTTATTGTGTTTGCCGCTTGCATAGTGTCATTTACTATTAGAGAACTTGTCTTTATGGAAAAAAGCTTCACATTAACAGCTACGAAATTTACATGTAGAAACTATAGTGGTTTTGAGAACTTAGCTTCAATCATAGATAAGCTACATTTCTTCTTCAACATTTACACTGGGGGGACACTTAACTACCCAATATACTATGTTTGCTTCTCACTAGGCTTCATAAATGCCCCGATAACTTTGGTTACATGGTTTACACTTATTCCCTTAGCTCTAATACCTTTAATGAACGTTTTAGCCTACAGGGTTCTCTTAAACACACCTATACCCGTGTTTACAGCGTTATTTATGGAGAAAGCAGAGTTTAGAGTGAAGGTTCTGGTTCTCACATACTTAGTGGCTGTAACTCTTTCCAAACTCGTAGGAATAATTCCTACGTCGTAAAGAGCGGCTTTACCCGCTTCCCTCATGGACTATTGTAAATAGCGTAGCTGTAACTCCTAAAACCAAGCTGTAATAGGCTAGTTCAGCAAGCCTATTAGCTAAAGACTCGCTTCCTAAAGCTAAATACGTCGCCGCCGCCATTAGGAAAATAATGAACTGAATAATAGCTGAATTACCCGGGTTCCCTAGTAGAATTTTTCCCGCAAACGTTTCCCTAGCTGGCGTCATATATGTGAGGGTGTATGTTGCTGTAGCTGAAAGTAAAGCTAAATGAACAGGAATATACCATGGACTACCCTGGACAATCCAGGATTCCAACATGCTAATATAGGCCACTATGGTCGGAACATAGTATGAAGTATATGTTGAAAACGCACCCACGGAGGCAATGTACAGTAGAAAATACTTGTCAACACCCTTCACGTTTAAGTAGGTGGCGTAGAGAACTGTTATGAGCGATGCGATATAGCTAAAGCCAAATAATGGGAAAACAGTGTACGCTAAGATTAGGTAAACTACTTGTTTACGAAAATGTTTAAAAAGCAAAATACTAAGTAAAAGAACGATTGCTCCAATAGGAAACATAGGAGTTAAAATTATGGCCAAAACTAGTGGAAGCGTAAAACATTTGCGTTCGACATTAGAACTACTGATCACGGTTAATTTCTCCCCTATATCTCCTCTATACTATAGCGAATACGAACTTAAAATTTGAAATACTGAAAATAGGAGATCATAGTTTATAGGTCTTAGCTGGAGCGTAACATTAGCATATTGAATTTTGTTAAGCTTTACCTACTACCTAACTAATTTAGTGTTAGCTTTATATCTTGAACTGAACTATATGCTTAACATATCCTAGCTCATGAGTTTTCTTAATGAGCTTTTCATCAGCTGTATAAACGATTGTTCCGAGAATATGAGCTAATG
>QMQW01000040.1 GCA_003650625.1 Thermoproteota archaeon
ACGAGCTTAAAAGCGAAATTATGCGATTCTTCCAGCAAATCAATTTCAAAGTGAATTTTGACCCGGCCGACTATCTATCTTAATTACTAGCAGACCTATGGAACATAAAGCTCGTGCTGATCCACATAAAGAAGAAGTACGGCGTGACATACCATGAAAAGTACATCTATAAGGCCCTCAAAAAAAGGGGTTTAAACTTGGGAAGCCCAGGCCAGCCGATATAAGAAGGAATGAAGAGGCTGTCAATAGGTTCAGGAATGAGACTCTACCGGCGATTCTGGATGAGATAGCCGAAGCCAGAGCAAGCGGAAAGAAAGCAACCCTAGTATACATGGACGAAATGTTCATATACCTAACATACAGGCTCTCCAGAGTCTGGTACGTTGGCAAACGCCCAGTATACAGACTCAAATTTAGCAAGGCTGATTACATGTCGGTGTTTGGTTCGATAGATCTCGATGGGAATGTGAAGGTTAAGGTCTATGGCAGAGCGAACTCGGACACATTTGAGGACTTTGTCACTAGCTTGTTCGAGGAACTATATTCTGACTACGACATCATCTATCTTCTCCTAGACAATGCTCGGTTCCATGTTCCAGATTTCCTTAGGTGGCTACATGAGGAGTCTGGTGGGCGTTTTCGTTTCATCTTTCTTCCTCCTTACGCTCCCGATCTCAATCGGGCTGAGATGCTTTGGAGGGTCGTTGAGCATGAGCTTGGGTTTGTCTTTCCAGTCTCTAAGGAGGCCGTTTTGGATGTCATCTATCGCTTTGATGGTGTCAGTATGCCTGGGTTAGTTCGTAGTCTAAGGATGGGGTTATCAAGAATTTTAAAACAAAAAAGTCAAAACTACTGACTAATATATCGTATTACAATTCTTGGTGTCTCATCAATCCATGCCGGTTAGGTTGAACGAAACGTGTCCAGACAAGTGCAAAATTACTGACGCCTCCCAGATTCACTTTTTCAACTTAAATTTACGAATAGCAAATACTGCTACTAGGATTACGACCACAATGATTATTCCTACGATTAGAATCATCGGGGGTAGTGTTGATTCTAGGATAAGCACATATGTACTCTCAGCGCTGTTCAAATAGTCATCAGCGGCCTCAACGGTGATTATGATCTTAATACGGCCACTTACCCACATACTGCCCTCGATAGATCTGAACGGCACAACTACACTAACCATGACTAGCTTCTTAGATATAAGCCTCTTCCTAACATCACAGTTTGGTATATTCATTTTAACATCTACAAAGCTCATCAGTATCTTCGTATCGTCGCTTATGTTCATGACAAAGTCTACTGTTTGACCCCATCCAACTTTGATTACAGAATTATTCTCATAGACGCCTAGGGTTATTATAGGTGGATTTGTTTCGGGAGGCCCTATCGTTAGCTTTATGATAGGTTCCACCACTGAGCCGTCTGGAAACTCAACCGATAACACTATGTACACTGTTCCATTCGTACCTATGGGAACATCTCCTGTCCATACTCCCATGTTGGGATCATATTCTAGAGATCCTGTTTGTGAGTATCCAGAACCTACCTCTCTCCAAGATATCTCAGCTACGCTAGTAACATTTGTTAATAAGACACTAACACTCCCACCAACCCTAGCCGCTGTTATCGAGACAGAGACATCTACAGAGGTTAATCCAGATAGAACAAAATCAACTAGATTACTTACGAAGGTGTATATGTACTCCCCATTACCAGTGCCACTATATACTCCCAAAAAGGCCCAGTTATCTAGGATAAAGTTGGTGCCCGTAACTATAAAGGCTCCTCCACTCGCATACTGGTATACTGCAGCTAATTTATTATCCCCGTATCCCAGAAATACATTGGCGACCTCTGGGTTGGTGACAAGCTTTATTCCATAGTATGGTAAGTTGGGGATATCCTTTATTAACATGTGCCTTCCAGTAGTTTCAGCGACTATAGGGCCTTCTCTAAACTTTATTGATGCTTCTACTAAGCTTATGCCAGTACCAGCAAGGATTTCGTTAATGTTTGTTACGTTATGGACTATATAACTCTCCCCACTCTCATCTGTGAATATATAATCCAGTGCGAAGAGAAAGAACACTCCTCCATCCTCTACATATGCTCTTATTGCGTCGATCTCAGAGGGTGAGAAGTCCAATGTCTCCCAGTACGCCGGTGTTCCATTCTCATAGTAGTAGTATATCATAGATGCCGTGTCTGGAGCGATAACCAGATCATATTTGGATAGAAGCTCATATGTGAGTTCATGGGATCCGAACAGCCACTCATCAACACATATATCGTGGAGCGTCTCTAGAGCCCTAACAAATAATCTATATTGGCCATATCGCTGATCAGTAGCCCAGTCAGTATGTCTCAAATCTATTAATACCCGGGCTGATGGTTTTACGACCTTGAGTGATACAGGAATCTTAATTTCGACTCCATTCTCTTCGTCGTAGATTTTTATTGAGCCAGAATACGACCCTTGGGAGACATCTTCTCTTACTGTAGCATTAAACTCCCAGTAGACAACTGGTGGGGACGCGCTTATTCTAGTTGGGGAATGCAATCTAAATACTTTTGATATGTCGCCAGAAAGAGAAATTTCGAGAGTCGTACTCTTAGTAAGCGATATCGACAGGTTAAATACGACATGTTGGCCTTTAAATACACGATCAATGAACGGAAAGTACGGCTCATAAATCTCACCAGCCTCCTCACTTATGCCTACTGGGATTTTCTTGGGTAGAGCAGTTATCCACTGCGGAAATGTAGAGCTGTCAACAGTAGCCGAGTTTAGGAGTTTAAGGGCTGATCTCAGATCAATTGCACCACTACCTATGATCATATCCTCATATGTTCCTATAGGCCTAGCTGTCTTCATTAACACTGTCCGTATCAAACCTGGCCACTTCTCCTTTGGTACGCCCTTATTCGCCAGATATTCAGCTATCAATGCTGCCGCACCAGCCACGTGGGGAGCTGAGAAGCTTGTACCTATCCAAGCATCAAGTGTGTAGCCATTCGACCTATAGTCCAATATTATGACGCCAGATGGAGCCGATACATCTGGCTTAGCGGCTCTGAGGGCTGTTGGGCCTAGTGATGTGTATGACAGGTGCATGTCAGTATAGAATGGGTCGGTTGCACCTACAGCTATTGCCTCAGGAGCATCTGCAGGTGCGCCTACACTGAGGGAACTTCTCCCCGAATCACCCTCATTTCCAGCCGCTACGACAACTGTTACTCCGTAGCTTACAGCTACTTTTATCGCCAACCAAGTTGGGGAATAGTATGTTGGTCCTCCTCCAATGGACATATTGATTATGTCAGCTTCATCCCCCGTGTCGGGTACTCCATCCTCACCGAAAGTTGCCCACTCGATAGCAGCTATTATCGCAGCTAATGTTGTTGGGACATCCTTTCCAGGCGGAAATACCCTAGCATTCATTAGAAGTGCTCCAGGAGCCATTCCTTGCCCTCGGGGGTCAAGTCCCTTACCTGCTACTACGCCTGCCACAGCGGTTCCGTGACCATGCCCATCAGATGGATCATCTATATCCTCGTCGAAACCAAATATTTTCTTAACAAACGACTTGGCATAGATCACTTTTCCTGATAATTCCGGATGCTCAGCATCAATACCCGTATCTATGACACACACAACAATGTTCTCACCGTCATAACCAGCATTCCAAAATGCTGGTGCACCAGTAGTGTTCGTCGAATCTGTCGTTGTTGGATTTGCTTGACTACTACCAATTTTCTTAGTGGGCAGTGCTGTGGCTGTATAATACTTCTTGTTTGAGTAGTAGCCTAGGACATATTTGCCCTCAATATCAATGTTTAGGATTACACTAGGTTTTCCTTCAACCAAAACCGCGGGTATTATCCTGTATTTGTAGAGAATCCGTATATTTTCATCCGTCTCCATTTTTGATAGTGCTTTTTTCATAGCTATCCTATCTTTAAAGACAATGAAAATTTTCTGTTCGGTTCCAAGGGATTTCAATAAGGCTTGGTCCACGAATACTCCTGATCTTCTGAGCTGATTCTCTATGCTCTCGGAGCTACCAATCCTACTAATGTTAACAATATTATTGACTCCCCAAATACCCATCGATGCTAAGCTACCCATCAACATGATAGCGACCAATAATAGAGCAAAAGTTTTCGTTTTCATATAATCCACCTTATCGAATTAAACACCCCAAACATTTGCCGCTTCTAATTCGGAGCCATATAGGCCCCAAATAGGAGTAAACTAGGTTGCGAACGGAGCTTAGTAGCTCTGGAATTAACTATAAAAAATTAAATAAGATATCGGCTAATCATCAATGCTAGAAAACTTCATGATTTCCAGATTCAGGGGCATAGCTACCGCCACTAGTGATTCATACCTATCAAAACTATTGAAAAACTTAATCCCACATACCAGAATAGGATTCCAAAATTTGTTTTATTACATATTAAACACCTTACGGAGGCGCATATTTAGCCCTCATACATTTCTTGTTGGAGGTTAAAAGGCATAAAAGTGACACTCAAAAATGGCTGAGAGCAAAAGAAAAACAAACTGTTCTGTATCGCTTCGCGATATAGATACACCCCGTAAAAATAGTACTAACGTCCCGAAACTTTATAAGCAGTATTTCAGACTATAGTATGGTTGGTACCGGCCACACTCCACG
>QMQW01000041.1 GCA_003650625.1 Thermoproteota archaeon
CCGCCTTGATACAGCCTGAAGCCGAATTTCTGCTCGGCCTCGGTTCTGTCCATGAAGTATGTTTTAATTGGCAAGTTTGCCATGACATATTTGTTTGCCAGCAGCTCGATTTTCCTTAATGCGTCTCTTCCTATTGACTTGTAGTGGGTGACGTCCAGTCGGCTGTACTGCACTCCCTTTTGCGCGCCAGCTTGCCATACATGCTTTCCTAAAACCTTCATGGCTGCAGCAAGAATTAAGTGCGTTGCAGTATGACTTCTCATAAGAGCTAATCTTCTATTTACGTCAACAATGCCACGCACTACTTCTCCTATTGATGGAAGTTCCCCTTCTAATCTGTGCAGAATTACATTTCCTACTTTCTGTACATCAACCACTTTTGCCTCCTTATTACGCCATTTTAATACGCCAGTATCTGAAGGCTGACCTCCACCTTCAGGGTAAAAGGCTGTTTTATCCAGAATTACGTGGTTCTTGATTAATCCGACAACTCTAGCCTTAAAATCGAATAGGTACTGATTTTCATAGAAAAGCTGTTTCGTAGGCTGATGCTGCTCAACGTCATGTACGGAGATAGCCTGCTCTTCCGCTTTTTCAACCTTTTTTTGATGCTTATCAGCGACAATAGCATAGAAATTGCTTGGAACATTTACCTTTACGCCGAAATTTGAAGCTATTTTACTTACAAGTTCTGGTGGAATGCCGTGGGAGTCATATAAGTCTATGAGCACGTCTTGAGGGAGTTCCCGGCTTCCTTTCTGAACGATCTTGCTACATATACGCTTAACTATATTGGAGCCCTTAGCCAAGACCTTGCTGTATTTCTCCTCTTCAACTGCTACAATATCGAGTATAATATCCTTCATCTCTCTTAAACGCGGGAAATATTTCCCCCAAAAGTCTATTTGGAGAGCAATAATGTCTGAAAGGGAAAGATTTAGGTTTAGTGATGACATCAATCTTAAGGTTCTACGCAATACAAGTCTTGCCAAATAACCTTCACCTACGTTTGAGGGGACAATACCATCTGCAAGCATAAAAGCTAGGCACTTCGTGTGATCTAATATGGCAAAAACATTTTCAAGGGGGGATATGAAACCTTTAAGTTGTTCAACATTGATGTTTAACATCTTTGCTAGTTTACGCCTTGCATCATCGGACAAATCATGCTGAGTGCTCATGTGGAAAACATAGTTTACAAGAAGATCGTCACTTGGCAGCGTTATACCCGAATTTTGAAGCACTACATCCATCACATCCGAAAATACTGCGTGAAAGGCAGTTGGCGTTTGTTGTGAAATCCACGTGAGACGCTCCATACCATAACCAGTGTCGACGATCTTGAGGGGCATGCTCAAATATTGACCATTAATCACCTTGTAGCACATAAACACGAGGGTAGCCACTTCAAGGCCACCTAGACATACTTCAAAGCACGGCCCCGCGTTTCCCCCTCCTTCCCAAAAGCTTTCCTTATAGGTGATATCTTCAGGGCTTGCACCTAACACATTTGTTAAAAATTCATGGCAATATTCCACAGTTTCTTCTTTCCAGTATTTTTTGTGCTCAGGATAGTTGAAAGCATGATGACCGCCCATTTCGAAAATCGTTAAGTGTCGGCCCATTGTAATCCCTACATTATCAATATCAACAAGCCGAATGCAAGGTTGTGAAACTACTAAAGGGTTTGCTGGTGGGGGGGCAATGCCGTTGGTCACAAACGGCTGAAAGAGAGCGATACTTGCGATAGTTAAGTATAGGTCGTCTCTCCACCGAGCTACAACAGGATATGGTTTTAGGATTGCATGGCCCCTCTCTTCGAAGAACTTGAGAAAAGCGCTCCGCATATCATTTAAGTCGAGGCGTCTATTGAATATTGAAGTTCTTAGAAAGGTGTAGGGCTCGCACGGAGCTTCTCCACATAATTCTCTGTCCGAGTCCAGCGTCCAAAAATAGGCGCCACATTTTTTGCATTTCTTCCTGCGAAAGGAATTATTGAGGAAAAATGAAAGCACATACTCTTTCTCATTAATCATCAGGATCACCGATCGTGAGTATTAATAACTATTATCCACACTGAGCTTATGCATAAACCACCTAATATAAGTGGCTAGGAAAAGTAATTACTAAGATTTGCCTATAGGTACTTTATCCGAATAGTGCTGCTAGTCCTTCAGCAATCTCTTCCTCAGATGCTTCCTCTTTCTCCTCTTCCTCCTCCTTCTTCTCCTCCTTCACTTCAGCAGGAGGAGCAGCTGAGGGAGCGGCTGGAACAGCTGCAGTAGGAGCAACGAATGCAGCAGCACTTACTACTTCATCAATGTTTATTTCTTTGAGTGCGGCAGTTAGAGCTTTTAGCCGGATGTCGTCAACTTGGACACCGGCAGCTTCCAAGATACGTTTGAGGTTCTCCTCAGTTATGGGTTTTTTAGCCTGATGCAATAGGAGGCTAGCATATACATACTCGATTTCAACCACCTCCAGCGCGATATTACGAAAACCAATACGGATATTTAAATTTATTTCGTTACATCACTTTATCCGAATAGTGCTGCTAGTCCTTCAGCAATCTCTTCCTCAGATGCTTCCTCTTTCTCCTCTTCCTCCTCCTTCTTCTCCTCCTTCACTTTCTCTTCCCTCTCCACTGTGGTAGGCAGTTGAGGAACCTCTACTTTAAAGTCGGGGGAAACATGAGAAATACGAGCAGCCAGCGCTATGGCATGAGCATTCGCAATTTGCATAGACATTGAAAGCACTTCTGGTTCAGGCAGCGCTGAAAAAGCAGCTACTGCTCTCGCACTTAATAGCGCTTTTCTAAATATCAATGGCGCACTTTCCGGAGTTATGAATGAAGAGCTTTCGCATATGGCCAGTGCAGCTTTATATGCATTAGCTATTTGGACCTTATGTTCATTTAGATCTAAGTACAGGTCCTCCGACGTCAACGTATGACCATCAAAATACGCAACTTTTAAGCTCAACTTTACTTCAATCGGCTTAATGCCAAGACGCTTAAGCAAATCTGCTAAATCCGCCGAAATTACATCACCTTTTCTTGCAACCACAGTGTCTTTAGTGACCCATATTGATCCCTCTTCTATTTTAACGGGAACCTTGAATGCACTGAACTTGCTCATTATTGGTCCTGGAGTTATTCCAGTATTTCCTGAGGAAATTACAATATCATTGGGTGCAATGTCGCCGGGTTTTGCTTCAGCCAGCACCTTATACTTCTCTAAGGTTAGAGCGAGCGTGAAGGGATTTTCATTTGAAAATAGAAATGCATTTTGCCCTTTAAGGTGGGGGATTAACTTTTCAATATCAGGCTTTTCATTTATAACAAGTTCAATTGCCTTTTTCATTAATGTATTCTTGGCAACCTTTATTGTAGCTATGCCTCGGAGTACTTTCCTTAGCTCTTGCATTTGACGAGCTCTTAGCCCATGAAGGCTTGCAACACCAATAATCTTGTGAGATTTAATTAATTTGGCCAGTTCTTGGACCGCCATAGCCTTTTCGGGGCGAATTTTGTGTCGACGCTTTATAGCGAGCATCGGAATCACCTCCTCGTGAGCTTCACTTTTATGGGCGGCCCCATGGTCGTTTTGACATATATTGCTCCAATGTTATGCGGACTTTTAAGCTTTCGTTCAACTGCCGAAATTATTGCTTCGGCATTTTCTGCTATTTTCTCGGATGGCATTGTTTCAGTGCCTATTCGGCACTGAACTATTGGCTGCGTACGAGATCTTATTCGAACGCAGGCTCTAGCCTGCCTTATAGCGGAAACTACATCTCCGGTAGGTGGAATTGGATCTGGCATTTTTCCGCGAGGTCCTAGAACTGGGCCGAGATATCTTCCAATCAGCGGCATGAGATCTGCCCTAGCTATGAAAGCATCGTACTCTTTAGCTAACTTCTTCGCAGACTTTTTATCGCCACCTAATCTTTCGATATCCGCTCGCCCCAGCACTAAGTCAGCGCCTGCTTCTTTTGCTTTTAATGCGAAGTCGCCCTCTCCAAATACGCATACCTTAACTGGTTTATCTATTGGATTTGGCAGAATTACTTTCTCGTTTATCCTATTTTCCGGCTTTTTCATATCAACATCTCTGAGGACTATTATGAGATCTATTGACTGGACAAAGTTCCTCTTCTTGGAGGATCTTTTAGCTTCATCAATTGCATTAACAAGCGATTCACAAAGAGCAGACACTATCCCTCACCCTCCTCGTACTTTAAGAGGATCTCGTCGTATTTTCCAGCATCAATCTCTTTTTGCACAACTCTTGGATCTTTGCCCTCCACAGTTACGCCCATGCTTAAGCAGGTTCCCAGAACTTCTTTAACTGCACCTTTCAGATTCTTTGCCAAAAGCTGCTTTCGCTTTATAAGTGCGATTTTAACAATTTGCTCGATTGAGAGATTTCCTATTTTCTTTTCATGAGGGAGGCCGGAGCCCTTTTCGACTTTTAATTCTCTTATTATCAATGCAGTTGTTGTTGGAACGCCAACCGAAACTTCAAATTCCTTAGTATCGATATCCACGGTCACCGTGACTGGAACTCTCATTCCAGAAAATTCCTTCGTTAGCTCATTAATCCTATTTACAACTTGCATGATATTTACGCCTAG